>NZ_JAUSTY010000023.1 GCF_030813115.1 Bacillus horti
GTGAGGGTTAGTTTCATATTGCCCAAAAACATATATCACTTATACTTGGTGTGTTAATTTTCAGGGTAGAAAGTATAAAATTTGATACCATGTTTTCATCAGATTTTATACTTTCTGACGGCACGAAAAGCTTCCTCTAATGATGGACTAAACGACTTCTTCGAGAGGACTTCAATAGAAGCTTTTCTTATTAGTTGTCTAAATGCAGTGTCTACAAGTAAAATAGATCATAGAGAAAGGGATGTTAATAATGCCAAGAGCTGTTTATATTCATATACCATTTTGCAACCGAATCTGCCCTTATTGCGATTTTAATAAATATGTATTTAAAGGTCAGCCTGTTCAAGAGTATGTCCAAGCCTTAGAGAAGGAAATGCTTTTAACTTTTCCGTTTCCATCTTACTCCATTCCTTTGGGAGAAGGTATCCAAACCATTTTTGTTGGAGGAGGAACTCCAACTGTTCTGACGGCGGAACAACTAAAAGAATTTCTTCAGAGTATAAAAAGACAGATTTCCTTTTCAGAGCTAGTAGAATTTACGTTCGAAGCCAATCCGGAAACTATAGATAAAGAGAAGCTTGATATTATGCTTGAATATGGAGTAAATCGACTTTCCTTTGGGGTTCAGACGTTTGATCGAGAATTATTAAAGCGCTTAGGTCGCATGCACAGTCCTGAGGATGTCTATTCATCTATTTCCTTGGCACGCCAGAGCGGCTTTAAGAATATTTCTATTGATTTGATGTTTGGTTTACCTAATCAAAGTCTGGCTACCTTTCATGAGACTTTAGATATTTCCTTTGAGCTTGGTGTGGAGCATTTCTCTGCATACAGTCTTAAAGTGGAGGAAGGGACTTTTTTTCATAAGCTGTACCAAAAGGACAAGCTTCCTCTTCCTACAGAGGAGGATGAGGTGCGCATGTATAGTGATTTAATGGAGCGGATGAGAACAGAGGGCTATGAGCAGTATGAGATTAGTAATTTCTCTAAACCAGGCTTCAGGAGCACACATAATTTAACGTATTGGCGTAATGCTGAATATTATGGGCTAGGTGCTGGAGCACACGGGTATGTCCAAGGAAGAAGACATGTGAATATAGCGGGGGTACAGGAATACATTGACACACTTGCACAGGATAAGCTTCCCTACGTATCAACTCATGATGTATTGACTGAAGAAGCGATGGAGGACTATATGATCATGGGACTAAGGACTCGAGAAGGGGTCAGCTCTATTCAATTTCAGCATAATTTTCATCAACCTCTAGAGGAAGTTTACACGGATCAGTTACAGGAATTAATACAAGATCAGTTGATTGAACGTACAGGTGATAAATATCGTTTAACTAGAGAAGGAATGTTTCTGGGGAATGAGGTTTTTGAAAAGTTTTTACATTAAATAAAAAAGAACATGGTGTATGGAATTGACAATTAAAAAGAGGTTTGGTATTTTGAATATATTAGCACTCGTTGTTAGCGAGTGCTAATAATTCCTATCTGGGAGATGAGTAGAATGTTAACCGATCGTCAACAATTTATATTAAAAGCAGTCATTGATGATTACGTTAAATCTGCTGAGCCTGTAGGTTCTAGGACCATTTCAAAGAGGGAAGATGTGACATTTAGTCCGGCCACAATTCGAAATGAGATGGCTGACCTTGAGGAACTGGGTTATTTAACGCAGCCTTATACATCTGCTGGGCGTATTCCTTCGAATAAGGGATATCGTTTTTATGTTGATCATCTTATGAAGCCTAGTGTTGTATCCAAAGAACAAGTGAAGAAGATTAAGCAAATGTACGCAGAGCAGTTTGTAGAGTTTGAACAGCTTATTCAGCAAACCGCATCGGTACTATCTGAAGTAACAAATTATACTTCCATTGTTCTTGGTCCTGAAATATTTGATACGACACTTAAGCATATTCAGCTTATCCCACTATCTGCAGATGCCGCTGTTGCGATCATTGTAACTAGTACAGGTCATGTGGAAAATAAGAAGGTTAATATTCCTTTTGAAATTTCCGTTGCGGATATGGAAAAGCTAGTAAACTTGTTGAATCAGAAGCTTGTAGGCGTTCCTGTGTTTCGTTTACGTACACAGCTATATTCAGTTATCGCCACAGAGCTGAAGAAGCACTTTGAGCATTACCAACAGGTCATTTCTATTTTGGAGCAAACCTTAGCCACTGAAAAAGAAGATCGTATCTTCTTAGGTGGGACAACAAATATTTTTGCTCAACCGGAGTTTAGGGATGTAGAAAAGATAAGAAGTATATTTGAATTATTGGAGCAAAATGAACGGTTACATGGAATTTTAGCGATGGATCCCGCAACAGGTGTACATGTTCGGATTGGGCATGAGAATGTTGATGAGGCGGTCATGAATTGTAGCTTGATCTCTGCCTCTTATTCTGTTGGTGGTCAGTCGGTAGGCAAGATTAGTATTCTTGGTCCAACTCGTATGGAGTATGAAAAGGTGTACAGTGTTCTCAATTACTTAACCACCTTTCTTGATGTAGAGAGTAGGCGGTTCTATAAATAATAGGAATTGTCTAGCAAATTCTTCTTAAAAAAACTATACGTAAGGGGACTTTTAGAGGGATAATTAATCCTTATCCCTTTCCTCATGTACATAAATAAATGGAGGAGGTGGAGGTTGTGTCAAAAACAGCCGAAGATAGAGAAAAAAACACAGCTGAAGAACAGCATGAAACAGTAGAGGAGTCTGTTCCACAGCAGCAAGCTGAAAATGGAGAAGAACAATCTGTTGGAGCAAGTGAAGTGAAGGAAGAGCAAGGTTCTCAAGATCAAGAGCAGAGCACGTCAGAGGCAGCAGATACGGAGCTTTCCCTAGAGGATGCTCTGGCAAAGCTTGCTGAAGCAGAGAAAAAAGCGGAAGAAAGCTATCAGAAGCAGCTTCGAACTCAAGCAGACTTCGATAACTTTAGAAGACGTTCTCGTCAGGAAAAGGAGGAGGCAGCAAAATATGCCTCATTACCTCTAGTGGAGCAGCTACTTCCGGCTCTAGATAATTTCGAGCGCGCATTATCCGCTAGTAAGGTGGACTCAGCTGATAAGGATTCTATTGTACAAGGAATAGAAATGGTGTTCCGTCAGCTAGAGCAGGTGCTCCAGGGCTCTGGACTAGAGTCTATTCCAACAGTGGGTACAGCATTTGATCCGAATGTTCATCAAGCGGTCATGCAAGAGGAAAGTGCTGACCATGAACCTGGTACTGTTATTGAAGAGTTACAAAAAGGCTTTAAGCTGAAGGACAGAGTGATTCGTCCAGCAATGGTCAAAGTTAGCTCATAATATTGACAGTGATGTTGAATAAAATGTCTGAACATAAAGTTTAGACAATAATAGCCGACCATAAATATCCTGCTATGTGGCAGGTCAATACCTAATAAATGATGAAATCAGTGAATTATAGGAGGAATAAATAATGAGCAAAGTAATTGGAATTGATTTAGGAACAACAAACTCTTGTGTAGCTGTTATGGAGGGTGGAGAAGCTGTTGTTATCCCAAATCCAGAAGGGAATCGTACAACGCCTTCCGTTGTAGCTTTTAAAGACAGTGAAAGATTAGTGGGGGAGGTAGCTAAGCGCCAAGCGATTACAAACCCTAATACTGTCATCTCAATTAAGAGACATATGGGAACAGATTATAAAGAAAACATCGATGGAAAATCATTTACACCACAAGAGCTCTCTGCGATTATCTTACAGAAGCTTAAATCTGATGCAGAGGCTTATCTTGGTGAGAAGGTGGAAAAAGCGGTTATCACAGTACCTGCTTATTTTAATGATTCTCAGCGTCAAGCAACAAAGGATGCAGGGAAGATCGCTGGTCTAGAGGTTCTGCGTATTGTCAATGAGCCAACAGCAGCAGCATTAGCTTACGGATTAGAAAAAGGTGAGGATCAAACGATCCTTGTATATGACCTAGGTGGTGGAACGTTTGACGTATCTATTCTTGAGCTAGGAGAAGGCTTCTTTGAAGTTAAAGCTACAAGTGGAGATAACAAGCTTGGTGGAGATGACTTTGACCAAGTAATTATTGATCATTTAGTAGATACCTTTAAAAAGGATACGGGAATTGATCTAAGTCAGGATAAAATGGCGTTACAACGTCTTAAGGATGCGGCTGAAAAGGCGAAAAAAGATCTATCTGGTGTAACAAACACATCGATTTCACTACCATTTATTACGGCAGATGCCACAGGACCAAAGCATTTAGAGCTTAGTTTATCTCGTGCTAAATTTGATGAGCTTAGCAGTAATCTTGTTGAGCGTACACTTGGACCAACTCGTCAAGCACTAAAGGACTCTGGATTAACTCCGAGTGAGATTGATAAAGTTGTTTTAGTTGGGGGATCTACACGTATTCCTGCCGTACAAGAAGCGATCAAAAGCTTAACAGGTAAGGATCCACATAAAGGAGTAAACCCTGATGAAGTAGTTGCGCTGGGTGCTGCTGTTCAAGCTGGAGTTCTAACGGGTGATGTTCAAGATATCGTCCTTCTAGATGTTACTCCTCTATCATTAGGAATTGAAACAATGGGTGGCGTATTTACAAAGATGATTGACCGTAATACGACAATCCCTACAAGTAAATCACAAACATTTTCTACCGCTGCCGATAATCAAACATCTGTACCGATTCACGTGCTTCAAGGTGAGCGTGAAATGGCTGCGTATAACAAGACACTTGGGCGCTTTGAGTTAACAGATATTCCACCAGCACCACGTGGAGTTCCTCAAATTCAAGTAACCTTTGATATTGATGCGAACGGTATAGTGAACGTGTCTGCTAAGGATATGGGAACTGGTAAGGAGCAAAAAATTACGATTACATCTTCAAGCGGATTATCTGATGAGGACATCGAAAAGATGGTTAGAGATGCTGAAGAGAATGCAGAAGACGATCGTAAGCGTAGAGAAGAAGTTGACCTAAGAAATGAAGCGGATCACCTCATCTTCTCCACAGAAAAAACGCTTAAGGATTTAGCAGATAAAGTGGATCAAGGAGAAATTGATCAAGCAAATGCTGCTAAAGACAAACTAAAAGCTTCTTTAGAAGGGCAGGATCTAGAAGCCATTAAAGCTGACAAAGATGCTCTACAGGAAATTGTACAGCAGCTATCCGTAAAGCTTTACGAGCAGGCAGCACAGCAAGCACAAGCTGAGCAAGGTGGAACTGAACAGGCTGAGGGCGGTAGTAGAAAAGATGATGACAATGTTGTTGACGCTGAATATACAGAAGTAAACGATGAAAAGAAAGAATAAGGATTAGATGGAAAAAGTCAAAGTCAGGACTTCTTGACTTTGACTTTTTTATGCAACATGTTATGATAAAATTTATGTGCTAATCGGATTAGGAACGGAATTTTAAGCGGGAGTGGATTTAAAGATGAGCAAAAGAGATTACTATGATGTCCTAGGAGTCGGCAAGGGTGCCAGTGAGGACGAAATTAAGAAATCATACCGCAAGCTAGCTCGTCAATATCATCCAGATGTGAACAAAGCAGCAGATGCGGAAGCTAAGTTTAAAGAAGTGAAAGAAGCGTATGATGTTTTAAGTGATTCATCGAAAAGAGCTCAGTATGACCGATTCGGTCATGTTGATCCGAATCAAGGCTTTGGTGGTGGCGGAGCAGGTGGAGCTGATTTTGGGGGCTTTGGTGATATTTTTGACATGTTCTTTGGTGGCGGTGGAGGAGGTCGAAGAAACCCTAATGCACCTAGACAAGGAGCAGATTTACAATATACGATGTCTATAGACTTTACAGAGGCTATTTTTGGGAAAGAAACCGAGATCCGTATCCCTAAAGAAGAAGAATGTGACACCTGCTTAGGCTCAGGAGCTAAGCCAGGTACAAAGCCTGAGACTTGTTCAGTTTGTCACGGTACAGGTCAACAGGAACAGGTTCAAAACACACCGTTTGGTCGTGTAGTCAATCGACGTGTGTGTATGAGCTGTTCAGGAAAAGGGAAAACGGTGAAGGAGAAATGTCCTTCCTGTCGTGGAGCAGGTAAAATTAAGAAGCAAAAAACAATTCCTATTAAGATACCTGCTGGCGTAGATAATGGCATGCAAATTCGGGTATCTGGTCAAGGAGAGCCAGGAGAAAATGGGGGGCCAACTGGAGACCTGTATATTGTCCTTCGTGTTAGCGATCATCCTTTCTTTGAGCGGGACGGTCAGGACATCTACTGTGAGATGCCGATTACATTTGTGCAGGCTGCTTTAGGGGATGAAATTGAGGTTCCTACACTGACAGGACGAGTAAAGCTGAAAATTCCTGGAGGTACAGAAACGGGGACATTCTTCCGAATCAAAGGGAAGGGTGTACCACAGTCTCGTGGTCAATATCAAGGAGATCAGCATGTACGCGTCAAGATCAAAACTCCTAAGAAGCTTTCAGAGCAGCAAAAGGAGCTTTTACGAGAATTTGCTGAGGTCAGCGGTGATCAAATACCAGATGAACAATCTGAAGGATTTTTTGATAAAATGAAGAAGGCATTTAGGGGAGAATAACGTAAAAAGCTGATAGGGATGAGGTTGATAGAGTTGAAATGGTCTGAAATTAGTATTCATACCACACAAGAAGCGATTGAACCGGTCGCCAATATTTTGCATGAAGCAGGGGCTAGTGGGGTTGTGATCGAGGATTCAGAGGTGTTACAGCGCGATGTAGCTAACCATAACGAATTTGGTGAGCTCTATCAACTTGATCCTGGAGATTATCCAGCCGAAGGCGTTGTGGTTAAAGGGTATTTAACTGTAAATAGCTTTCTAGGTGAAGCTGTGGAGGAAATTAAAACCCAACTGAATAATCTACTGCTTCATAATATTAATCTCGGTTTAGGTACGGTAACGTTATCAGAGGTTCATGAGGAGGATTGGGCCCACGCTTGGAAGCAATACTATAAGCCTGTAAAAATTACAGATCGAATCACGATAACTCCTTCCTGGGAAGAGTATAGCCCGAAAAATAAGGATGAAATGATCATCGAACTAGACCCTGGGATGGCTTTTGGAACAGGAACACATCCAACAACCATTCTCTCTATTCAAGGCCTAGAGAAGGTTCTTCAACGGGGAGACGAAGTGATTGATGTGGGCTGTGGCTCAGGTGTTTTAAGTATAGCAGCTGCTAAGCTTGGAGCTAAACACGTTTTGGCGTTAGATTTAGACGAAGTGGCTGTTAAGGTAACAAAGGAAAACATTCAAGTGAACCATCAATCCGAGATCATAACGGTAAAGCAAAATAATCTACTGGATCATATTACAGATGAAGCAGGGGTTATTGTAGCGAATATTTTAGCAGAGGTGATCCTGAAATTTGTGGATCAAGCGTATCTTTTGCTTAAACCAGGAGGATATTTTGTTACGTCTGGTATAATTGTAGCTAAGAAGGAAGAGGTCAGAGAAGCTCTCACATCCCAAGGTTTTACTATAGAGGAAACACTTCTCATGGAGGATTGGGTCGCTTTTATCGCTAAAAAACAGTAAACTATTAGGAGTTTAGTATGCAAAGATACTTTATCCCAAAGGAACAGCTTGATGCCTCATCCTGCAGAGTCATAGGACAGGACGCCCATCATATTTCTAATGTTTTACGAATGCAGGCTGGGGACTGTGTTCTTTGCTCTGATGGGCAGGGGAGAACAGTGCAAGCCAGGATTATGACTATCACGAAAGATGAGATTCAGTGTGATATTGTTCATGAGATGCAGCAGCAGCGCGAGCTCCCTATATCGGTTACAATAGCACAGGGACTACCTAAAGGGGACAAATTGGAGTGGATTCTACAGAAGGGAACGGAGCTAGGTGCCCAGCAGTTTATTCCCTTTATTTCACACCGAACGATTGTCAAATATGATCATAAAAAGGAAGCAAAGAAGCAGGAGCGCTGGCGGAAGATCATTAAAGAAGCAGCTGAACAGTCCCACAGGGATGTTTTGCCTCAGCTTCAAGCTGTAATGCCTCTGAAGGAGCTACTGGAGGTGCAAGCAGATCATAAGCTAGTAGCTTATGAAGACCTCTCGATACAAGAGAGGTCGTCAGCTTTCTATGAAGGGCTTAAGAAAATTAAGCCTAAAGAATCTATGATCATAGCGATTGGACCTGAAGGTGGCTTTGAAGAGCAGGAAATTCAGCAATTGAAAGAAGCTGGTTATCAGCCTGTTTCTTTAGGAAAACGTATTTTGCGTACAGAAACGGCTTCACAGTATGTGTTGGCCGCAATCTCTTTTTATTTTGAACAGATGGGAGGGTGAATGTGATGGCAACAGTCGCTTTTCACACATTAGGATGCAAGGTAAATCATTATGAAACGGAAGCGATATGGCAGCTTTTTAAACAGTCTGGCTACGAGCAGGTAAATTTTGAAGGTCTTTCAGATGTCTATGTCATTAACACGTGCACCGTGACGAACACTGGTGACAAAAAATCAAGGCAAGTAATTCGTCGTGCGGTTAGACGTAACCCTGACGCTGTCATTTGTGTCACTGGCTGCTATGCACAAACTTCTCCAGCAGAGATTATGGCTATTGAAGGTGTCGATATCGTTGTCGGAACTCAAGGTAGGTCAAACCTTATCCAATATATTGAGGAATTTAAAGAAGCTAGAGAGCCTATTAATGCAGTCGGAAATATAATGAAAACTAGGGTCTATGAAGAGCTAGATGTTCCTGAGTTTACTGATCGTACAAGAGCATCCTTGAAGATTCAAGAAGGCTGTAATAACTTTTGTACCTTCTGCATTATTCCTTGGGCTAGAGGGCTATTACGCTCAAGAAACCCTGAAAGTGTCATAGAACAAGCTAATAAACTTGTAGCTTCTGGCTATAAGGAAATTGTCCTTACGGGAATCCACACAGGAGGCTATGGGGAGGATCTAGAGGACTATAATCTAGCTAAGCTATTATTGGACTTAGAGCAAGTTGAAGGTCTGGAGCGATTAAGAATTAGCTCAATAGAAGCCTCTCAAATTACGGATGAAGTGATTGACGTATTAAAGCAATCGACGAAAGTGTGTCGTCATTTGCACATTCCACTCCAAGCTGGAGATGATAGTGTGCTTAAAAGAATGCGACGTAAATATACGGTTGCTGAATATAAGGAGAGAGTAGAAAAGGTTCAGCAGGTTCTACCTAACTTTGCCCTTACAAGTGATGTTATTGTAGGTTTTCCAGGTGAGACAGATGAGCAATTTATGAATACCTACCAATTCATTAAAGATTTGCGTTTTGCTGAATTGCATGTTTTCCCGTATTCTAAACGAACAGGAACTCCAGCAGCACGAATGGAGGACCAAGTTCCTGAGGATATTAAAAATGATAGAGTTCATCGCTTAATTGAGCTTTCTAATCAATTAGCTAAGGAATATGCTTCACAGTTTGAGGGAATGATTCTAGATGTAATACCTGAAACAGAATATCAGGAGAAACCGAATAGCGGATTGCTTGTTGGGTATACGGACAATTATTTGCGAGTCGTATTAAAGGCAGACGAAGAGCTAATTGGAAAAGTGGTTAAGGTTCAACTAGATCAGCCTGGTTACCCTTATAATCTAGGTTCTATGGTAGAAGTATCTAAGGAGAAAGCCTTTGTCCATACCAGCTAAGCTTAGAGCGCACAAGCAAATTCGTCATGTCGTTTTTGGAGCAACGCTTCTCTTAGCTGTTATCGCCATGTACTCAAACAACGTTCAGTTATGGGTCATGGCTTTTCTGCTGTCTAATAGCTATGCATGGTTTTTGTTAGTCAAGGACAAACGATTAGCAAGGAACCAGTCTCCTTTCCGTATTCCAGAATCGTCGTTATGGCTATCAGCACTTTGTGCTGGAGGTATAGGTGCTTTTTTGGCCATGGTGCTTATCAGGCACAAAACAAAGCATCTTGCTTTTAGAGTCATCTTTCCCATCTTTATGATATTTAGCATTGCTTTATTTATCTTTGGTTTATTACAATTACTTTAATAACAGGAGTACTCGTACTTTTTATTTTACTTTTTATAATTCCTAGGAGGGAACTTCATTGACAGAAAAATCATATGCCCATTATATTGACCATACTTTACTTAAAGCTGAAGCAACTAAAGAACAGATTATTCAATTATGTGAGGAAGCAAAAATACACCAGTTTGCCTCCGTTTGTGTAAATCCACATTGGGTGCAAGTTTGTGCTGAAATTTTAAAGGGGACAAATGTGAAGGTATGCACAGTTATAGGATTTCCTTTAGGTGTAACAAGTACACAGACAAAAGCTTTTGAAACCGAGCAAGCTATTGCACATGGAGCAACAGAAGTTGATATGGTCATTAATATCGGTGCACTAAAGGATCAAAATGATAACGCTGTTCAGCAGGACATCGCCGCTGTTGTTCAAGCTGCTTCTGGAAAAGCCCTAGTTAAGGTTATTATTGAGACAAGCCTGCTTACGGAGGAAGAAAAAATTCGTGCATGTGAGCTAAGCAAACAGGCAGGAGCAGATTTTGTCAAAACGTCAACTGGCTTCTCAACAGGTGGTGCCACTGTAGAAGACATTAAGTTAATGCGTTCTACGGTTGGTTCAGAAATGGGTGTAAAAGCTTCTGGTGGAGTTAGAAATCGTCAGGCAGCTATAGACATGATAGAAGCAGGAGCTACACGAATTGGAACAAGTAATGGTATTGCCATTGTTTCTGGAGAAGGATCAGGAGCTGGATACTAAATACCAAGTAGGTTCTATTTTTTTCTATCCTTTTTGAAACTAGTGTTTATTTTTCTTGGAACTAGGCAGTAGGTACAGAACTAATTTCTCAAAATGCGAGATAAAAGGTAAGATAAGAAGAGAGCATACCACATTAAATAAGGTTTGAGCGTGGGCCACCTGCTGAGTGACAACAGGAGTCATCCATACTACAGCACTGCTCAGTAGAGGGATGAAGAAATAAAACAGCAGCACTCCCCCAACGTTTAACAGAACATGAGAAAGGGCAATTTGCTTAGACGCGCGATTAGCTCCAATACAGCCGATTAAGGCCGTTCCACACGTTCCAATATTGCTTCCGAGGACGATAGCTATGGCAATAGAGATGGTGATTAGCTGATCGTTAATTAAGTTCATGGCAATGGCGATGGTTGCTGTACTACTTTGAATTAACGCCGTTATGATAGTACCTACTGAAATACCCATCATTAGGCTTTGCTCATTACTGGAAAAAAGAGCTTCAATAATACCTGTTTCTTTAATGAGAGGCGTTATGGACTGCATCGTATTCATGCCAATAAACAAAAGGGCAAAGCCTCCGATTGCTAAGCCTGCACTGCGTAATTTAGCCTGAGGTAGTAAGAAGAGCAGGACCCCAGCAACAAAAAGGTAAATGCTCCACTTATCTAAGCGAAAAGCAAGAAGTTCAGTGGTTAAGGTGGTTCCAATATTCGCACCCAAAACAATGCCTAACCCTTGCTTAAAAGTGAGCAGACGAGCATTTGTAAAGGCGATGGTCAGCAGTGTAACGGCACTACTGCTTTGTAGAATGGCCGTTGTAATTGTGCCCGTAAGCAACCCGGTCCATGTATTTTTTGTTAAACGTGAAAGCCATTTTTGAATATGATTCAGGAACAGGTTCTCAAACCCGATTCTCATGACCTGCATACCAAATAAAAATATGGCAATTCCAGTTGTAAAAGGCAGGACAAATTCTCTTAGGATCATGCTTGTTTACCCCCTTCAATTAAACATATGTATGAGGAAGGATAAGCATGACAAGCAGCTGGTACATATAAAAGCTTTTACTATATTTAAAGGAGTGGAACATAATGAAATTAGGAATGATTGGTCTTGGTAAAATGGGTCTTAATTTGACTTTAAATTTACTTGAGCATCAGCACGAGGTTGTTGCCTATGATGTTTCAAAAGAAGCTGTTCAGCAGGTTTCTGAGCAAGGAGCACAGGGTGTTTATAGCATCGAGGAGCTTGTAGGACAGCTTCCCTCACCAAAGGTTGTTTGGGTGATGGTTCCAGCTGGTGAGATCACGGAGGGTGTCTTAGAACAGCTCTATGGTCAGCTTACTGCAGGAGACATCGTCATTGATGGAGGAAATTCCAATTATAAGCTTTCCGTTTCACGCTATAAAAAGTTCCAAGAAAAAGATATCCACTTCTTTGATGTAGGGACAAGTGGAGGAATGGAAGGAGCTCGTCACGGAGCATGCACGATGATTGGTGGGGATGCTGATGTTTTCCCAACGATTGAGCCTATCTTTAAGGACATCAGTGTAGAGAACGGCTATCTTTATGCAGGTGAAGCTGGTTCAGGTCACTATTTAAAAATGGTGCACAACGGTATTGAGTATGGCATGATGCAGGCCATTGCTGAAGGCTTTGATATCCTTTCAAAGAGCCCGTACGAGTATAATTATGAGCACGTAGCTAAGGTTTGGAATAACGGTTCAGTTATTCGCAGCTGGCTGATGGAGCTCACAGAGAACGCTTTCTCTAAAGATGCTAAGCTAGATGAGATTAAAGGGATCATGCATTCATCCGGTGAAGGAAAATGGACCGTAGAGGAATCTCTAGATTTAGGCGTAGCTGCTCCTGTAATTACTTTATCTCTCTTAATGCGCTATCGCTCTCAGGAGGATGATACGTTTACTGGAAAGGTTGTTGCAGCCTTAAGGAATGAATTTGGAGGACATGCTGTAGAGAAGAAATAATTTGTTATAGTATAGACTTAAACAACCACTTTCTGTAATATAATGATGAAGAGAAGAATTCGTTAAGGAGTGGTAGTATGAGTGAAACGATATTTAGTAAAATCATACGCAGGGAAATACCAGCTCAGATTGTGCATGAAGATGAACTTACCATGGCTTTTCATGACATCAATCCGAAGGCACCTGTTCATATTTTAATTATTCCTAAAAAAGAAATCCCTACTTTGGCAGACGTAAAGGAAGAGGATCTTCATCTTATCACTCATATTCATCAAGTTGCCCAACATTTAGCACAAGCCAATCACTTAGAGGGCTGGAAAATTCAAGTTAATGTAGGCGAAAAAGGTGGGCAAGAGGTTTTTCATCTGCACTATCATTTATTAGGCTGGCCAGAAAACTCCGACTTGTAAGAGTTGACCTGTTCTGATCAGTATAATATAATGGATTTTGACAGATTTGCAGTTTGCTATGCAAATTTTTGTTTTTTGTGTTTTCATGGTTGTAGCGGAGGGAGGGAAATCAAGTGGCAGAAATTCACGTTCGTAAAAATGAATCTCTAGATCAAGCACTTCGCCGCTTCAAGCGTTCTTGTTCTAAAGATGGAGTTATTGCAGAGATCAAAAAGCGTAAGCATTACGAGAAGCCAAGTGTTAAGCGTAAGAAAAAATCTGAGGCAGCTCGTAAACGCAAGTTCTAGGAGGTTTTTTGATGTCATTCATTGAGCGATTAAACTCCGAAATGAAGCAGGCAATGAAGGATAAAGATAAGACGAAATTAAACGTAATTAGAATGGTAAAAGCTTCTTTGCAAAATGAAAAAATTCAGCTTGGAAGAGATTTAAACGATGATGAAGTTCTGACCGTTGTGAGTAGAGAACTTAAGCAGCGAAAGGATTCCCTCCAGGAGTTTGAAAAAGCTGGTCGAGATGACTTAGCTCAAGCCGTACAGGAAGAGATTAATATTCTTGTTCAGTATATGCCTGAGCAGCTAAGCGAAGAAGAAGTTTTACAAATTGTTAAAGAAACGATTAGTGAAGTAGGAGCAAGCTCTAAAGCCGATATGGGCAAAGTAATGGGCGCAATCATGCCTAAGGTAAAAGGTAAGGCTGATGGTGCTTTGATCAATAAGCTTGTGCTACAGCAATTATCGTAAAATAAAACCCATAAGTCACACATTAGTGTGACTTATGGGTTTTTTTACATTCAATCTGAACCGAAACGCTCTGTATTTTCGAAAATATGGCTCTTCCACTCTCTATGGAACTCCTGCTTAGAATTCTTGATGTATCTTAAAATATAATCTAGCTGTTCCATTCTGTAACGCTGATTCGTAAGCTTAGCCCTATGCATATTCATATAAATGGACTGAATAATCAACTCAGCGTCTTGACCGTCTAATTCAAGGATCATCTTATGGTGTGGTTGATGAGCAAATTTTACTTTTCTAATCATTTTAACTCCTCCATATGTCCCATAATGAATACAAGTCGTTTTTCTGCATAGTTTCATAAAATTTTTCTTCGAATTTCATGAAATTAAAACTATAAACTTGCGAAATAGTCTCTTAAATTACGAATGACGCCTCCAGATGGAAGCGCCAATGGTTATTTTTGTATGTACCCTAGAGAAGTTAGTATATAAACGTTAGATTTTTCACTATTTTTGTCGATGTTAAGAGAATACATGTCGATATTAAAAGAAATTAATTTTTATTAAATTGCCTGACTACAATTTAATAGTATATAGAATGCTGTTCATAATGTACAGATATTTCTTAAAATTAAAACTTGTGAAAACTCATATAGAAAAGCCCATTTAATTCAGTCATTCACCATCTAATTTTCACAACATGGAATCAACTGACTAGGATAATTAGAAATTTCTTTGCTTTTTATGAAACCCATTTATAAATTTAGCGTATAACGAGATAGGATAGAGCGAATAACTTGAATAAGAACGTCAGGAATGAGAAAATACTGATAGTAAAGATAAGTAGAGGAATAATTTGGGGGCGGTGAAAATAATTCATGGATAGCAAACTTAATAGTGTGGGAGCTATTTCTACAGGAAAACGAGTTAGAGTCTTTATTTATTTATTTTCTATTGTTTTTCTGCTCTCTTCCTTCCTTCCAACTCTTTCAATGGGGGAAACGAATGAACCTGTAGTATATCTCGTCCAATTGGAGGATACGGTAGAAAAAGGCCTACATGCTTTTCTAGCTAGGGCTTTGAATGAAGCAGAGGCAGCCGGTGCTGATCACTTCATTGTAGAGATGAATACGTATGGTGGTGCTGTGGATGCGGCGGATCAAATTGGACAGTTATTTCGAAATGCTAATATACCGATTACTGTGTATGTGAATCGAAATGCAATTTCAGCAGGAGCCTATATTGCCTTAAACGCTGATAACATTATTATGACACCAACAGCAACAATAGGTTCAGCAGCCGTAGTCGATCTAGAAGGGAACACAGGAGATGCAAAAGCGACATCCATGTGGATGGAAGCAATGGCTTCAGCAGCAGAATCAAATGGTAGAGATCCTGAGCACGCCAAAGCTATGGTTGACCCAGCTAACCCTTTAACTTTTGGAGCGAGCGCTGCATTGGAGAACGGGTACGCAGAAGCAATCGTCAATGATTTTCAAGAAGTATTAGAATTTCTGAACCTTGAAGGCGCTACGATCCAGGAGGTAGAAATAACGACAGCTGAAAATATTGCTCGTTTTATTACAAACCCTGTTGTTGCTTCCATTCTTTTATCCTTAGCAAGCTTAGGGTTAATTTTAGAGCTGTACAGTCCAGGATTTGGTGTCCCTGGTGCAATAGGCCTAACGTCTTTATTTTTATTCTTCTTTGGACATATGATAGCTGGTTTTGCAGGATGGGAATCTTTAATACTAATCGTTGTAGGAATTGGTCTAATAATCTTTGAAGTCCTGACCCCAAGCTTTGGGATTTTTGGTATACTAGGTATTGCGGGTGTTATTACTAGCCTAACAATGGCAAGTGTTGATGTTGTTGCTGGGTTACGCTCAATTGGGATTGCTATCGCTGTTTCTATTATCGTGATTCTTTTCTTAGGAAGGTCTATGAATAAAAGAGGCTTATGGTCTAAATTAGTCCTTCAAGAGGATCTATCCTCAGAGGAAGGGAATCTAAGGAATGAGACGAGAATGAGCTTGATTGGTCAGGAGGGAATAGCCCTCACAAGACTTAGACCATCAGGGACAGCCTTAATCAATAACCAACGAGTAGATGTGGTTACTGAGGGAGGATTTATTGAAAGAGAACAAACGGTTAGGGTTGTTTTCACCGAAGGAACACGAATCGTTGTTCGGGGTGTTTCAAACAACAATAACGAATAAGAATCCTACTTGCGTGAGATCCTTATTTCTTTATGAGGTGGGAAGAGTAAAGTTTAGCCTATATGAAAGGGGAGTCCTACTCCCTTTTACATAAATCTTAGAATAATAGGAGGTAGAAGGAATGGGATTTGAAGGAATGGATACTATACTACTATTAGCAATAATAGTAATTGCATTTATTTTCCTTTCTGTATTTTTTACGTTCGTACCGGTTATGCTCTGGATCTCAGCCATTGCAGCTGGAGTACGAGTAGGAATCTTTACACTAGTTGGAATGAGGCTACGTCGGGTTATACCTGCGCGTATCGTGAATCCATTAGTTAAAGCAAGGAAGGCCGGTATTGAAATTACCATTAATCAACTTGAGAGTCACTATCTTGCCGGAGGAAATGTTGACCGTGTGGTGAATGCGTTAATCGCAGCACACCGCGCTAATATCGAACTAAGCTTTGAACGTTCTGCGGCTATTGATCTAGCAGGTCGTGATGTTTTAGAAGCCGTTCAAATGAGTGTAAATCCAAAGGTTATTGAAACACCTTGGATTTCAGGTGTGGCCTTAGATGGAATTGAAGTAAAAGCAAAAGCTAGAATTACAGTAAGAGCTAATATTGACCGCTTAGTCGGGGGTGCCGGAGAAGAAACCATTTTAGCCCGTGTTGGTGAAGGTGTCGTTTCCACAATCGGTTCTGCTGAAAAACATAAGCAGGTTCTTGAAAATCCAGATTTAATCTCAACTACAGTTCTTGATAAAGGATTAGATGCAGGGACAGCCTTTGAAATTCTGTCTATTGATATCGCGGATGTAGATATCGGGAAGAATATCGGGGCCGAGCTACAGACTGACCAAGCAGAAGCAGATAAGAAGATCGCTCAAGCGAAAGCTGAGGAGCGTCGTGCGATGGCTGTTGCTCAAGAGCAAGAGATGAAGGCTCGCGTAGAGGAAATGAGAGCGAAGGTTACAGAAGCTGAAGCAGAGGTACCTCTTGCGATGGCAGAAGCTTTACGTTCAGGAAAGCTTGGCGTTATGGACTACATGAATCTTCAAAATATCATGGCTGATACGGATATGCGTCAATCGATCGGTGATGTAACAGATAAAGATCAAAGAAATGATAACCAAGGTAAGAAGTAATGAAGGAAACACCTTCAATGAATCAACAATCTGATTTGACTGACTGGGGGAATGTCCCGTGGGTCTACTAGAGTTTCTTTTTGAAAATCCATTAATCATTATCCTGCTTATAGGTGCTCTATCTACACTGTTCGGGAAAAAGAAGCAGGAGGAGCAAAAACAGCGTCAGCAACGTCAGCAGCAACAGAGACAGCAGCAGGCAAACACAAATCGCCAAGAGGCTGATACTCAGTACGACGAAGTGCAGACTGTGGAGCTTCCTTGGGAGCAGTACCCTGAAGAGCTTGAGCAACCTATGTATAAAACGGAAAGCTCTCCTTCTTCAAGGGAGAACAGAGATAGGGACTCCAGATCAAGAAGTAGGAACGAGTCTCGTTATGAGCAAGTGGATAACCATGCTTCTGTTGCCAGTACGGCAGTAGATAGGGGTGTTGAAAGGTTACATGTTCGTGAGAACCGCATTCGTGATCAAATTGATGCATCAAGAAATCAGATAGAAGAAGTAATCTATTCTGAAGATGTAAATCAATTGATGGATTTTAAACGAATTAATAGCCAGAACATTGTACAGGGTGTGATTTGGGCGGAGGTATTAGGTGCTCCAAAAGCAAGAAATCCTCATCGATCACAAGGTTACCTTTATAGGCAACGTAGGTTACGTTAATATATTTTAAGCTATATGATCCATTTTTAGAGCCTTCTGCTTGAGAGCAGAGGGCTCTTTTTCATGCACTTTTTATAACGAAAATCTAATTTCAGTCATACGTTATCTATACCATCGCATAATCTTTTTAAGAGAGAGGAGGCAATGCTAATGAAGAAATGGCAGCAGAAGATTAAGCGCTGGACAGCTGGGATGCTGGATCTGCCAAAGGATGTTGTATTAGATTTGCCTCGAATTACGATGATCGGGCCACTACAGTTGTATATTGAAAATCATCGGGGAGTATTAGTTTTTAGTACAGAGGAGCTAAGGCTTTTGTTAAGTAACAAAGGTCAGCTTTTAATTCGTGGTGAACGGCTCGTTATTCGTCAGATTCTTCCAGAAGAAGTCCTCCTAGAAGGGTTTATTCGTGAGGTTCATTATTTAGATCAAATCAAATAAAAGGCTGAGCGTAACAGCATGGAGACAAGGCATATTACATAACTAAGCCCAATTCGTAAAGGGAGCGAATGCAATGAAGCTAAATAATCAAGAGATGATGCATTGGTGGCAGGGATACGTAGTGATTGAAGTTAGAGGAAAAAAGCTGGAAAGATTGATTAATAGAATGATGAATCATCGCTTTTCTGCGTGGCATATTATTCGAACAGGGGAGGAAAGGGCAGAGCTTTCCATTAAGCTTACTGATTTTTTTAAGCTTCGTGCGCTGTTAAAAGAGACAGGCTGTAAGAGCAAAGTACTAGAGCGACATGGGCTGCCATTTTTTGTTCAAAGAGTACAGCGTAGAATAGGATTATATAGCGGAATTCTGCTTTTTTGTTTCATTTTATACGCCGCTTCAATGATGGTCTGGAGCGTGGAGATTGATGGAGCGACAACTCCGGAAACAGAAATGGCTATCCGAGAAGAGCTGGAAGGGTTAGGAGTTAAGCCAGGAACCTTTAAGTTTAGGACGCCAGATTATCAGACTATTCAAAGAGAAATTATGAAGTTAGTTCCTAGCACGACGTGGGTAGGCTTTCGTTATGAAGGAACACAGGCTCAGCTTAAGGTGGTTGAGAAAACGTTACCTGATGTCCGTGAGCCAAGTGGTCCAAGGCATTTGGTAGCAACAAAAAAAGCCATAATTCACGATTTGTTCGTGGAACAGGGAAAACCAGTGGTTAAACCTAATCAATACGTGCAACGAGGAGAGCTATTAGTTTCTGGATATGTGGGTAATGAGGAGCAGCCTCAAATTGTTTCGGCAACAGGAAGAGTTCTAGGTGAAGTATGGTACGAAGGACATATTGAACTACCAATGCTTCAAAAAAAAGCATTTATGACAGGAGAACGAGAAAAGAGGTACTATTTTCAGCTTGGGTCATGGGCTGTTCCTGTGTGGGGCTGGGGAAAAGATACTTTCGAAAAGTACGAAGCGGATGAAAGAAACTACTCCTTTACCTGGAGAGATTGGTCTTTTCCACTATCGTGGAAGGTAGAAATGAGGCAGGAGGTAGGTTACACTGAAGAGCTGAAATCAGAGGAAGAAACCCTTGAGTTAGCTTTGATTTTAGCTAATGCGCAATTGAAGCAACAAATTCCAGCAGATGCAGTCATTAAAGAGGAAAATATTTTGCGAAAGAGGGTTGAGAATGGTAAAGTGTATATAAAGATGCACTATACAGTAATTGAAGAGATTAGCTCTGAAAGACCGATATCAACGGAATCAAAAGACTAGAATCCAAGGAGATTGAGGAATTTGCAAGGACACATTGAACAGATTAAACTTCAGGCCGTACAAGCAGAGGATGCTTCTAAGCTTTTCGGACCACAGGATCGTTTTTTGCAGGAGATAGAGAGAGAGCTGGATGTTCATGTGCATATTCGTAATGGTGAGATTATTATTTCTGGCCAACGGGACGCACTTGAGCTTGCAGAGCCTTTATTTGAGGTATTACTAAGATTAATTAGGGCCAACTATCAAATAGCAGAGAGAGATGTGATTTATGCTCTACAACTAGCTAAGCAGGGTTCTGTAGATGAGCTACTGGAGCTTTTTGAGGCAGAAATTGCAACGAATGTAAAAGGGAAGCCTATCCGCGTAAAAACGTTAGGTCAAAGGCATTATGTGTCAGCGATCCAAAAGCATGATATTGTCTTTGGAATAGGACCAGCTGGAACAGGTAAAACGTACCTTGCCGTAGTCCTAGCCACAGTGGCTTTGAAGAAAGGTGTTATTAAGCGCATTGTCTTGACGCGCCCAGCTGTTGAAGCAGGAGAAAACCTAGGCTTTTTACCAGGTGATCTTCAGGAAAAGGTAGACCCTTATCTACGACCTCTTTATGATGCCTTACACGATGTACTTGGAGTAGAGCAAACAGCAAAATTATTAGAAAGAGGAATCATTGAGGTGGCTCCTTTGGCTTACATGAGAGGGAGAACCCTTGATGACTCTTTCGTGATCTTAGATGAAGCACAAAATACTACCCCAGAGCAAATGAAAATGTTTTTAACTAGATTGGGCTTTGGCTCAAAAATGATTATTACTGGTGATATTACACAGATTGATTTACCCAAAGGGAAAAAATCTGGATTAATTGAAGCACAGGATCGTTTAAAGGGAGTTAAGGGCTTGAGCTTTATCTTTATGCAGACAGCAGATGTGGTTAGGCACC
This sequence comes from Bacillus horti, assembly GCF_030813115.1. Taxonomy (NCBI): domain Bacteria; kingdom Bacillati; phylum Bacillota; class Bacilli; order Caryophanales; family Bacillaceae; genus Caldalkalibacillus; species Caldalkalibacillus horti. Next base: position 20,536 of record NZ_JAUSTY010000023.1, read on the forward strand.
CATTAGTGGGGCGTATTATTGCTGCATACGATCAAGATGGACAACCTAGCTAGGCAAAATTGAGGGGCGATTGAGGTTGAAGAAAAAATTTTCGTTGGATGGACAGAAAACATGGGAGAAATACAGAGATCATACTAGCGTGCGCATAAGCTTGTATGCTTTATTAGGTTTGGTTTTGTATGTGCTCATGTTTGCCAATGTGGCTCCCGAGGTCATTGATGTTTCACTAGGGACTAGAGCGGAGAGTAACATTGCCTCACCTGTTACGATTAGAGATGATAGAGAAACAGAACGCGCACAGGAAATCGCAGCTAGAGAAGTTGAACCAGAGTATATTAAAGATGATGATATCACCACAAGACAGAATCAGAATTTAGATCGAACCTTTATTCAGATCAAAGAAATTGCAGCAGAGGATATTCCAAATGAAGAAAAGCTAGATAAGCTTAGAGAATCCATTGCTTATTCGTTAAATGAAGACTCTTATAATCTCTTTATTAGTTATCCTGTAGAAGAAATCGAAACGCTAAGAAGAATGACAACCTCCATTGTCTATGAAATTATGTATGATGGAATTAGCCAACAAAACAATGGTCTAAATAGGGCGTATCAGAGGGTTGATGATGCTTTAATGGTTTCCTCTCTGGATGAGCAAATGCGAGCTGTTTCCCGGGAAATGGCTAGAGCAGCGATAGTACCCAACTTTGTTTTAGATCATGAAGAGACAGAACGTTTACGACAGGAAGCAAGGGATAGGGTAGGCAATATTATTATCCGTGAAGGAGAAATTATTGTATCTGAAGGAGAGATAATTTCTGCTGAGGTCTACCGTAAGCTACGTTTAGTAGGTTTGTTAAGTGAGTCTGCAAATATGTTACCTTACCTAGGCCTAGCTATGTATATTATCTTATTAATAGCTGCTTTAGGTGTATATATATCATTCTCTGGTTTACCTATTCAAAAGAACAACAAGATTCTATTTATGTATATTCTCATTTTTGCTCTGACAGTATCGGTTATGAAAATCGTTAACATCTTCCAAGGACTTCAATATACCGGAGTAGGGTTTTTGATTCCGGTTGCCTTTGGTACGATGCTTATGACTATGCTTATTCATCAAAGAGTTGCTATTTTTAGTAGCTTTGTGCTCGCTTTAATAGCAGCTATTATTCTTAATGAAAATGTATCCTCCTTGATGGATATAAGCTATGCTATAATAGCTATTTTCAGTGGTTTAGCTGGAGCGTATTTTTTGGGTGCAGGAACAAGAAAAACGAAGATTTTACAAGCAGGCTTTGTTGTATCCATAGTTACCGTTGTTTCTGTATTTACGATTACCATGCTCCAGAATGTAACTGTAAGCTGGATCGAATTATCGCAGCATTTACTCTTCGCTTTTCTAAATGGGATTTTAGCTTCAGTACTAACGATCGGGTTTATGCCCTTTTTTGAGGCAGCTTTCACTATTTTATCGAGCTCTAAGCTTATTGAACTTTCGAATCCAAACCACCCTCTTCTTAGGAAGGTTTTGATTGAAGCGCCTGGTACGTATCATCATAGCGTTATGGTGGCCAATCTTGCTGAAGCAGCTGCTGAAGCGATTGGAGCAAATGGTTTGCTGGCTAGAGTGGGTGCTTACTATCACGATGTGGGTAAAACGAAGCGACCTCACTTTTTTATAGAAAATCAGATGAATATGGAAAATCCACATGATAAAATTGCTCCACATTTAAGTAAAACGATCATTACTGCCCATGGCCGAGACGGAGCACAAATGCTGAAGGAGCATAATTTGCCTAAGGCCATTCAGGATATTGCGGAACAGCATCATGGTGATTCACTACTTAAATATTTTTATCACAAAGCAAAGCAAGAGGCAGATACAGAGGTTACGGAAAGCGAATTTAGATATCCTGGTCCAAAAGCTCAGTTTAAAGAATCAGCAATCGTTGGAATTGTAGACAGTGTAGAAGCTGCTGTGCGTTCCATGTCCAAGCCTTCACCAGAAAGAATTGATAATTTAGTTCGAAACATCATTCGGGATCGTCTAGAGGATGGGCAGTTCGATGAATGTGATATTACGTTAAAGGAATTAGATATGATTGCTAAAGCAGTATGTGAAACACTTCAGGGTATATTCCATTCTAGGATCGAGTATCCTGAGGATAAAGAGAAAGTGAAAGTTCTAGAAAAGTAGAAGGTGGCGGCATAAATGAGTGTGAGTGTCCTTTTTACGGATGAAAATCAGTATGGAAGTGCTGAGCTCGAAGAATTATTAGTAGCTTTAATTGATACAGCGGCACGATTAGAGGACGTGCAGGATGGAGAGGTTTCGATTAGCTTTGTCAATGATCAGGAAATCCAAGAAATCAATAAAACGTATCGAATGAAGGATCAGCCTACGGATGTGCTGTCCTTTCCGATGTATGAGGCGGATGAGGAAGAGATAGAAGTAACCGATTTGGATGAGCCTTTACTACTTGGTGACATTGTGATTTCTATTCCCCGTGCTAAAGATCAGGCAGAAGAATATGGGCATTCCTTTGAACGTGAGCTTGGTTTCTTAACGATTCATGGCTTTCTTCATCTTTTAGGCTATGATCATGGAACTGAGCAAGAGGAGAAGGAGATGTTTGACAGACAAGAGGAGATTCTTAAGCAGCACGGCTTAATTAGGTGAGATAAGTGAAGCATACAAAGCAAATTAAAAGTATTTTAAAGAGCTTCAAGCATGCTACTGATGGAATTGTATACGTGTTTTCCACACAGCGTAATATGAAGATCCATCTTGTCCTAACTTTGACTGTTCTGTTTTTTTCTCTGATTTTCAAGGTAGAAGCCTATCAACTTCTCTTTGTGCTTTCTTCTATTATGCTGGTGATGTGTATGGAGTTAATTAATACTGCTATTGAGCGTGTTGTGGATTTGGTAACGGAGGACTACCATCCATTAGCCAAAATAGCGAAAGATGTAGCGGCGGGTGCTGTATTATTCTCTGCTCTTTTTGCTTTTATCGTAGGTGTTTATGTATTTCTACCATATCTTTTAGTCGCTTTTTCTCTAGAAATACCGATCTCTATTGAGTTTATTGTCATTTTTGCCGTACTTGCTATTTTAATGATGTTATTACTAAGAATAAAAAAATAGACAACGAGGCTCTGATTATAAGATGATTCATCTTAAACAGGGCTTTATCTTACTCTTTTCACTAATGACAAAGAGTTACATAATAAAGATTGCAATTAAATAAAGGGAGAATAGAGGATGAATAAAGAAGAATTAATTGAACAAGCAAAGCAAGCAAGGCTCAGAGCATATGCTCCTTACTCAAAATTTCAGGTTGGAGCGGCTCTGCTGACGGCTTCTGGAAGGGTGATCCAGGGCTTTAATATTGAAAATGCTGCTTATAGCATGTGTAACTGTGCCGAAAGAACAGCTATATTTAGTGCTCTTTCTCAATATACAAGTTCAGAGGATCATGCTTTTGTTGCCGTCGCTGTGGTAGCCGACACGGATCGTCCTGTCCCACCTTGTGGGGCTTGTAGACAGGTTTTAGCTGAATTTTGTGACCCACAAATGCCTGTTTATTTATCTAACTTAAAAGGTATGATAGAGGAAACGAGTGTTAGTCAACTGATTCCAGGGGCTTTTACTAAACACGATTTAGACAAGCAGTAAAGCAGTAGGTATCTAAAAAGTAGTTGTGCAGGAGGTTATTATGACAGAAGAAATCCATCATTCTGGTTTTGTATCCATTATTGGTCGTCCTAATGTAGGGAAATCCACTTTGGTCAATCATGTCATTGGACAAAAGATTGCTATTATGTCGGACAAACCACAAACGACACGAAATAAAATACAAGGCGTGTACACGTCAGAGCGTGGGCAGATCATATTTATAGATACTCCGGGTATCCATAAACCTAAGACTAAGCTTGGAGAGTACATGGTTCAATCGGCTACAAGTACCTTAAAGGAAGTGGATGTCATTCTTTTTGTAGTCGATGTTGTTGATGGATATGGGGCTGGAGATCAGTTTATTATGGATCAGCTGGAAGGAATCAAGACACCCGTTTTCCTGATTTTAAATAAAATTGATCAGGTAAACCCTAATGATCTATTACCCATTATTGATTTGTATAAAGACAAATTTCCCTTTACTGAAATCATTCCAATTTCAGCACTGATGGGCAATAACGTGAATACATTATTAGAGCAGATTATGGCTAGGCTTCCTGAAGGACCGCAATATTATCCTGCTGATCAAATTACAGATCATCCGGAATATTTTGTTGCCGCTGAGCTCATTCGAGAGAAAATTCTTGAACTGACGAGAGAGGAAATTCCTCATTCCATAGCTGTTGAAATTGAACAGATGAAAAAAAGAGAAAATAGCGATACGATTTATGTTGGAGCGATCATTTACACGGAGCGAGATTCACAAAAAAGAATTGTTATCGGCAAAAACGGAAGTGTTTTAAAAGAAGTGGGTAAGCTTGCACGGAGAGATATCGAAGCATTACTAGGAAATAAGATTTATTTGGAGCTTTGGGTCAAGGTAAAAAAGGATTGGCGTAATAAGGCTGGCCAACTGAGAAATTTTGGATTCGATCCTAGATCCTAGATGTCCGTTTATCGCAGTAAATGAAAAAGCTCAAAAAATGTCCAAAAACTGTAAGGCTTTTTGAAGCATAGTTTTGTACAGGTAGGTACACCTTAATGAATAGAAGTTCAGTCGTGCGAAAGGAATGATATGATGCGAGAAATCTCGTGGAATGTTTTTGCGGTGACTGGTAACATTGAAGCTTATCTCTTATACAGAGAATGTGAAGATCCAGAATGCGAGGAGCTTGACGAAGTACAGCAAGAGGAATTATCTATTCAACAATGACCTGCCTGCTACTAAAAAGCAGGTGTATACATGTTAATAAGAGCTGAAGGAATCGTCATTCGTTCTAATGACTATGGGGAAGGCAATAAAATTCTTACGTTATATACGAAGGAGCATGGCAAGATAGGAGTAATGGCAAGAGGGGCGAAAAAAACAAAAAGTCGCCTCTCTTCTGTAGCGCAACTTTTTACATACGGAAATTTCTTGTTTTATAAAGGAGCAGGACGTGGAATGGGCTCTTTATCTCAAGGAGAGCCACTAGAGTCCTTTCGAGAGCTAAGGCAGGATCTCCTGAAAACCTCCTATGCCGCTTATTTTGCTGAGCTGACAGATAAAATTGTTGAAGAGAATGAGCCCAACGCTTATTTGTTTCGGCTATTAGTAGACAGCTTTAGGTTGCTGGATGAAGACAAAGACGCAGAAATTGTTAGCCGTCTATTCGAGCTTAAGATTTTAAGTAGTGGAGGATACAGACCAAGCTTAAATGGCTGCGTTGTATGTGGGCGTACTGAAGGGTATTTTGGCTTTAGTGTTCAAGAGGGTGGGTTTATCTGTGAGCGTTGTTACCATGTGGATCCTCAAAAGCTCTCCCTACAACCAGGTACCGTCAAGATATTAAGAACTTTATACTTAATCGAGCCGTATCGCCTAGGTAATATTAATGTCAAGCCAGAGACGAGGGCTGAACTGAAAAAAGTATTGTGGTTCTTTATGGATCACCATACTCCCCTTCGCTTAAAATCTAGAGACTTTCTTGAAAAAATGACAAAGCTTTTTTAAGATTGACACCTAATGGTACTCTGCTGTAAACTATGCTATATATAAGCAAGCAATGCTATAAGGTGCTTAGATGGAAGTGGCGCTCCGGAGCACTCATAATAAAGTGGATGGTCCCTTTTAAGGGATTATCAAATAGGGTGGAACCGCGGGATAAACTCTCGTCCCTATGTCAATGATTAGACATAGGGATGAGAGTTTTTTTGGTACTATCAAATTTATAAGTTTGATTTAACATGGAGGTGTCCGTATGAATTATCAAGAAATGATTTTAACTTTACAAAAATTCTGGGGCGAGCAAAATTGTATGCTCGTGCAGCCTTATGATGTTGAGAAGGGTGCAGGTACAATGAACCCGGTGACATTCTTAAGAAGCATTGGCCCTGAGCCGTGGAATGTCGCTTACGTTGAGCCATCTAGAAGGCCCGTGGACGGGCGCTATGGAGAAAATCCAAATCGATTATATCAGCACCATCAATTTCAGGTTGTGATGAAGCCATCTCCAGATAATATTCAGGAACTTTATTTAGATAGCCTTAAGATGTTAGGTATTGACCCTTTACTGCACGACATTCGCTTTGTAGAAGATAATTGGGAGGCTCCTACTCTTGGCGCTTGGGGGCTAGGCTGGGAGGTTTGGCTTGATGGCATGGAGGTTACTCAGTTTACCTATTTTCAGCAGGTGGGGGGCTTAGATGCCAACCCAGTAGCGGTGGAAATTACGTATGGTATTGAACGATTAGCTTCCTATATTCAGGATAAGGAAAGTGTATATGATTTAGAATGGATACCTGGATTTACCTATGGGGATGTGTTTCACCAGCCAGAGGTGGAGCATTCAAAATATACGTTTGAAATCGCAGACAGTCAGACTCACTTTCAACTATTCTCCATTTATGAGCAGGAGGCTAAAAGAGCTTTAGAGGAAAAGCTTGTATTCCCAGCTTATGATTTTGTGCTGAAGTGTTCACATACATTTAACCTTTTAGATGCACGTGGAGCTATCTCTGTTACAGAAAGGACGGGATACCTAGGTCGTGTTAGGAACTTAGCACGTGCCTGTGCGCAGGTATATTTTGACGAGCGTGAAAGACTTGGCTTTCCGTTATTAAAGCAAAAAGAGGAGGTGAAACAAGGTGAGTAAACGTGATTTTTTACTTGAAATAGGTTTAGAAGAAATGCCTGCTAGATTTGTTCCTCAAGCCGTAGATCAGCTTCAAGAAAAAGTTGTACACTGGATGGAGGAGCGAAGAATTCGCCATACAGAGGTTCGAAGCTACGCGACACCAAGAAGACTAGCTCTTTGGATAAAAGAGGTAGATGAATTGCAGGAGGATCAGGTTGAAGAGGCTAAGGGACCTGCCAAAAAAATTGCCTTGGATAGTGAAGGGAATTGGACAAAAGCAGCTGAAGGATTTGCTAGAGGACAAGAGGCTACGGTAGAACAGCTTTATTTTAAAGAGGTAAATGGTATCGAGTATGTGTTTATTACGAAGGAAACAAAAGGGACCCAGACGGAAGAGCTACTGCCTCAATTAGCTCAGCTTATTCAAGCTATGAATTTCCCTAAAAATATGCGCTGGGGAACACAGGACTTAAAGTTTGTTCGCCCAATTCGCTGGCTGATGGCCTTATTTGGTGAAACGATCATCCCCTTTCAAATTGCTGGAGTGAGTACTGGTAATGAAACTTATGGTCATCGTTTCTTAGGAAAAAAAATATCAATTTCTAGCCCTGAGACTTACGAAAGACAACTTCTAGCTGAATATGTCATTACAGATGCGAAAGAGAGAAAGCAAGCGATTAGAAGTCAGTTGAGTGAAATAGAGGAGCACCAAAAGTGGGTGATTCCGATTGACGAAGATTTACTGGAGGAGATTACTTATCTTGTAGAATATCCTACTGCTTTGTTTGGGGAGTTTGATCAAAGTTTTCTTAATATCCCCCAAGAAGTATTAATCACGTCTATGAAGGAGCATCAACGATATTTTCCAGTTAAAAATCAAGATGGAGAACTGCTTTCTTATTTTGTTACGGTACGTAATGGTGGGGTTGACCCATCAGGAACTGTAGCAAAAGGGAACGAAAAAGTTCTTAGAGCAAGACTGGCTGACGCCCAATTTTTCTACGAAGAAGATAAAAAGCAAACTATTCCAGCGTCGCTTTCTAAGCTTGGGCATGTTGTCTTTCATGAAGAGCTTGGAACGATAGCGGATAAGGTAAACAGAATTAGAAGCTTAGCTTCTTCTCTAGGGTCACGCCTAGAAATAAATGAAGTAGAGTTAAAAGCGACTGATCGGACAGCAGAGCTTTGCAAGTTTGATCTTGTTTCCCAAATGGTCTATGAATTTCCTGAGCTTCAGGGACGTATGGGACAGGAGTACGCTCGGTTAGCTGGGGAAACACAGGAAGTGGCTAAAGGAATTTATGAGCATTATATGCCAAGGTTTGCTGGGGATGTGCTCCCTCAAACGCAAAACGGCTCGATTGTCAGTGTAGCCGATAAGCTAGATACGATTGTTGGATGCTTTTCCATAGGTATTATTCCGACAGGCTCTCAGGATCCGTATGGACTTCGTCGTCAAGCAACAGGTATTGTTCAAATTCTATTACAACAAAAATGGAGCGTATCTCTAGGTGAGATTTTTGCTATAGCCATTAAGAATATAAAGGAAGCTGGTCTACTTAAAAAATCGGAGGAAGTGCTGCTTAATGATCTGAACTCCTTTTTCCAGCTTCGAATTAAAAACGCTATGCAGGATCAAGGGATTAGCTATGACATTATTGATGCTGTCTCTGAAGAAATCGATATTGAGCTGTTTAGTTTGTTTAATAAAGCTCAGATACTTAAAGAAAAAACAAAAGAAAATGCCTTTAAGGGTCTAGTTGATGCTTTTACAAGAGTACACAATCTAGCACAAAAAGCTGAGCTAGAACCAAGCGCTATTGCTCAAGAGCTATTTGAGCATAATGTTGAAAATGAGCTCTATGGACAATTTATATCCGCAAAAGAAACTTTCACAACCTATGCAGAACAGAAAAATTGGGATGAAGCATTTGAAGCTCTGACTGCTTTACAATTACCTATTGAAGACTTTTTTGAAAATGTAATGGTTATGTCAGACGATGAAGCAATTCGCTTAAATCGTTTAGCTCTTTTGAAGCAAATCTCAGATACCGTATTTAAGTTTGCTGATTTCTCGCGTATTGTCTTTTCAAAATAAGTAAAAATCCTACTAGTCATATAAAACAGTGCTGTGATACGATTAGCTAAATACGGTCCTGAGATAGGCGGTGAGCGGTTATAGAATTAACGAGCAGACAACAAAAAATTGTAGAGATCGTAAAGGATGAAGGCCCAATCACAGGGGAAAGTATTGCTGAAAAGCTTAACTTAACACGTGCTACTCTGCGACCGGATCTAGCCATTTTAACCATGTCGGGTATTTTAGATGCTAGACCACGGGTGGGTTACTTTTTTTCAGGTAAAACAACGATGCAGGCCATTGGTGAAAGTATAAAAAATAAGCTGGTCAATGACTACAAATCTGTTCCTATTTTAGTGAAAGAAAGCTCCACTGTTTATGAAGCTATATGCACAATGTTTCTAGAGGATGTGGGAACATTGTTTGTAGTGAATGATCATTCCCATTTGGTTGGTGTTGTCTCACGGAAGGACTTATTACGCTCAGCCATAGGACGTCAAGAGCTCGAGGTTATTCCGGTTAGCGTGATTATGACGAGGATGCCTAATCTTATTTTAACTTTCCCTGATGAATCGTTGCATGCAGCAGCTACAAAGCTAATCCAATTTCAAATTGATGCACTTCCAGTAGTTAAGCCTTTAGCTAGCGATTCAGCAGCTCAAAAATACGAAATTGTAGGTCGCATCACCAAAACGTCAATTACGAAGGCATACGTAGAGCTAGGTAGTGAAGAATTGTGAGGAACAGCAGGGATTGGAGGAGGTTGAAAGGATGGCTAGCCCAATTGAAAAGCTAAAGGTATTTGTCGTATCGGATTCGGTGGGGGAGACAGCTGAGTTGGTGGCTAAAGCTACAGCAAGTCAATTTGACTTGTCACGGATTGAGATAAGAAGAATTCCCTATGTAGAGGATATCGGTACAATTAATGAAGTTATACTAATGGCTAAGGACTCGAAATCGATTATCGCTTATACACTTGTTATTCCAGAGCTGCGTAAATATATGACGGAAAAAGCCAAGGAGCATAATTTACAGGCAATTGATATTATGGGACCTATGCTAGATGGCTTAGAGACTATTTTTAATGAGCCACCAAGATCCAGCCCTGGAATGGTTCATCAGCTTGATGAGGATTACTACCGTAAGGTGGAAGCCATTGAATTCGCTGTAAAATACGATGATGGCAGGGATCGTAGAGGGCTACAGAGAGCTGATATTGTGCTCATTGGGGTCTCAAGAACGTCCAAAACCCCATTATCCATGTATTTAGCTCATAAACGGATCAAGGTAGCCAATGTACCGTTAGTTCCGGAGGTTGCTCCACCAGAAGAGTTATTTGCCGTTGAACCAAAGAAATGCATTGGCTTAACGATTAATAAAGAAAAACTGAACCAGATTCGTTCAGAAAGGTTAAAATCCTTAGGCCTACAAGCGGAAGCTAATTACGCTAACCTGCAAAGGATTGAACAAGAACTTCAATATGCAGCTACCGTTATGGATCAAATTGGCTGTATGGTTATAGATGTTTCGAATAAAGCGGTAGAAGAAACAGCAAATATTATTCTTGAATATTGCAGAAGGAATCAATAATAGAACGATTAGAAGTAGCTCGTAGGGTTCGAGCTATTTTTCTTTTAATACTATAGAACAGGGGTATTCATAATTTCGTCACAAAGAGAATTCTATCCAAAAAGATTTTATACAAAAAGAAGGAATGAAGATATGGATAGAGAATAGAATGTTAGAAGCAGAAACATCAAATGATTAAAAAGTCAAGTTTTTTTTGAAAAAATAAGGATAAGATAAGAAAGGGAATGAATATTGTTATGTTCAACACTTTTCGACAGTTATTCGATAATTAAAACATATATACAGAAGAAGGATTTTAAATAATCATGTAGAATTATTTAATATTGTAGAAATGATAGTGTGAAAATCATTATGTTTGTCTCATTAATGTGCTGGGTAGTAAACTAAAAACAGTGGATAATGAGCAAAAGCTTTATTATTTTCAAATTGCGTTAAAAAATTGTCGAACAGGGCAGGAATTTTAATTTGACTGACGAATTATTATTACCGAACCACTATTAGGAATGATGCTATGTTAAAACCGATAGCGGATGAAACCATTGCTTTGATTTTGAAGAAAGCAGATATTGTTGATGTTATTGGTGAATATGTCCACCTCAAGAAAAGTGGCAGAGGTTATGTTGGACTATGTCCCTTTCATGCTGAAAAAACTCCTTCCTTCTCTGTATCAGCAGAGAAGCAGCTTTATAACTGCTTTGGATGCGGGGCTGGAGGTAGTATATTCTCTTTTCTAATGGAAATGGAAGGTTATTCATTTCCACAATCTGTTAAGTATGTTGGAGAAAGGGTAGGAATATCCGTCCAACTGAATGGTGATTCTGCTCAAGCAGGAGAAACTAACCGCACAGAAAAAGAGTGGATGATTAAGGCGCATAGCTTATCAGCAAAACTGTTTCACCATGTTTTGTTAGAGCGAGCTGAAGCTGAGCCAGCAAGAAAGTATCTCGAAAATAGGGGAATACGGTTAGAAACCATCAAGGAGTTTCAAATAGGCTATGCTCCTGCTTCATGGGATTTTCTAACTAGTTTTTTGCAGAAGAGGAACTTTCCATTAGAACTGCTGGAACAGGCGGGGTTAATTACTCAAGGAAAAACCTCAAACTATTACGATCGTTTCAGGGATAGAATTATGTTTCCGATTTTGGACTCTCAAAGTCAGGTTGTTGCTTTTGGTGGACGGCTGCTTGGGGAAGGTGTCCCTAAATATTTAAATAGCCCTGAGAGCTTGATTTTTAGGAAAAGTCGCTTGTTGTATAACTTTCAAAGATCAAGAACGACGATTCGCAATGAACAGACAACTGTACTTTTCGAAGGATATGTTGATGTTATTTCTGCATGGCAGGCAGGCGTGACCAATACAATTGCTACGATGGGTACTTCCTTGTCAGAGGAACAAACCAGATTAATTCGCCGTAACAGTGAGAAGGTTATTCTCTGTTATGATGGGGACCAGGCTGGGATTGATGCGATTACACGTGCAGCCGACCTTTTAGAAAAGCAAGGTTGTATCATAAAAATTGCAGCGTTACCTGATGGATTAGATCCTGATGACTATATTCGAAAATTTGGATCTGAGGCTTTCCAAAAGAAAGTGAATCATGAGTCGAAATCGTTTGTCGCTTTTCGTATTGAAGCGTTAAGAAGAGGAAGAAACTTACTGGATGACGGAGAAAGAATGAGGTATATAGGGGAAGCCTTAGCCGTCATTAGCAAATTAACAACCGCTGTGGAACGTGACCATTATCTTAGACAATTAGCTGAAGAATTTTCCTTGTCCTTAGATGCTCTAAAGCAGGAGCAGTATCGGCTCTATAGAGCGGAAAAAAAGAAGGAAAATATGGATAAAGTTGATGAGAGGTGGAATAATAATAAAAATACAGGCAAACATTTGGTCGCAAAACAAATGTTTCCGGCGTTTCACACTGCAGAAAGAATGCTTTTAGCACATATGCTACACAGCGCAGAAGTGACGAAACAGATACAAGAAGAAATAGGTAGTAATTTTAATATCGATGAGCATGTGGCTTTAGCCACTTATTTATATGCTTTTCATGAAACTCATTCTGATATCCATGTATTTATTTCTACTCTTCAAGATAAAGAATTAAGCCAATTAGCCACTCAATTATTAATGCTCACTATTGAAACAGAACCTTCACAGAAAACACTTCAGGATTATATCTATGAAGTTCTATCTTATCCAATAAAAAAAGAAATTAGCACTAGGGAAGAGGAGAAGGTTAGGCTTGAACGGCAAGGTGATGCTATTCAGGCCGCACATTTAGCAGCAACAATTATCAAAATGAAGAAGCAGCTTAAGAAGCAAAGAGAAAACTCTTTCTAACCAAGTCTCCCTTGAGGCTAAGCTGTAGTTTGAGGAAGGAGGGAAAGTTATGGCTGATCAACAAACACGTCATCAGGATCCAGATTTAACACTAGAACAGGTTAAAGAACAATTGCTGGAGCTTGGTAAAAAGCGTGGAGTTCTCACATATAAAGAGATTATCAGCAAGCTTTCTGGTTTTGATCAAGACGCCGATCAAATTGATGAATATTATGAGTTCCTTAATGAACAAGGGGTAGAAGTGATTAATGAATCTGAGGATGAAGACGATATAACCATCAGTGTTACAGATGAAGAAGCTGATGAGTTTAAGATGGATGATTTATCTGTTCCTCCAGGAATTAAGATTAATGATCCAGTCCGCATGTATCTTAAGGAAATTGGCCGTGTCCCTCTTCTATCGGCAAATGAGGAAATTGAATTAGCGAAGCGAATTGAGGACGGGGACGAGGAAGCAAAAAGGCGTCTGGCCGAAGCAAACCTTCGTCTTGTAGTAAGTATTGCAAAACGATATGTCGGCAGAGGAATGCTTTTCTTAGATTTAATCCAAGAAGGCAACATGGGTCTTATTAAAGCGGTAGAGAAGTTTAACTATCGCAAAGGATTTAAATTCAGTACGTATGCTACTTGGTGGATTAGACAGGCAATTACCAGAGCTATTGCAGACCAAGCTAGAACAATACGTATTCCTGTACACATGGTTGAAACGATTAATAAATTGATCCGTGTTCAACGTCAGCTTTTACAGGAACTAGGAAGGGAACCTACTCCAGAAGAAGTGGCTGAAGAAATGGATTTCACACCTGAAAAGGTCAGAGAGATTCTTAAAATAGCACAAGAGCCAGTTTCATTAGAAACACCTATTGGAGAAGAGGATGATTCTCATCTTGGAGACTTTATAGAAGACCAGGATGCTCTTGCTCCATCAGATGCAGCAGCCTATGAGCTGTTAAAAGAACAATTAGAGGATGTACTTGATACACTTACAGATAGAGAAGAAAATGTCTTACGCCTTCGTTTTGGCTTGGATGACGGACGAACTCGCACACTTGAAGAAGTTGGCAAAGTATTCGGTGTGACGAGAGAACGTATTCGTCAAATTGAGGCAAAAGCACTTCGCAAGCTGCGTCATCCTAGCCGTAGTAAGCGTTTGAAAGACTTTTTAGAATAGAATCTATGTATTCTCTCCCTATCATCGCATAACGTAATAGCAAATAAAATAAGTCGATAGTCCTACTTTAATTTTTATGAGTAGGACTATTTTCTTAACGTTTAAGAAAGTATGAAATTTGATACCATGTTTTCTTCAAATTTTATACTTTCTGACGGCAAGAAAAGCTTCCTCTAATGATGGACTAGACGACTTCTTCGAGGGGGGCCTCGGTAGAAGCTTTTCTTATATTTTTGAAAAGGATAAGGAGTTTTTTTGAAAGAATCTGGAGCTTTTTTCCTCTTAAATATTTTCGATTTTAACCCGATATTACAAATGAGAGGATTTAATATTTTATGAATGTGGATAGGGGAGCAAGCATGGACCAAAAAACAAAGGTAGTTATCCAAGAAATAAAGTATTGGAAGAAAAATAAGCTGCTTCCTGAACATTACTGTGACTTTCTTCTTGCTTTATACACGGAGGGTTCTGAAAATATACCGGAAGAAAAAACAAAACTTACTTTTACGAAATATAAAAAAGTAATACGTTATTTCATCATTTTTACTGCTGCTATTAGTGCTGTGATATTCTTGTTTTTTAGTAATTTTATGAGTCAATTACAAGTACCTCTTCCATTCATATTGTATGGTCTAGGGATATTACTGTTGTTAATTGGGATAAGGTATAAGGTTTTTTTCATACAGTGTCTTTCTTTGTTGTTCATCGTTTTGCTAACGGCATGGAGCACTCTTCCGTTTCTACCAGAGTGGGGTGGCTATATAATAGTGGAAGCAGCTTGGATCGGCGGGAGTCTTTTGTTTCTAGCCCTTTCACGACGATTGTATAAGCTGAACGCTAAGCTATGTGTAACCTTGTATGTTAATGGAATCGTTTTGTTGTTTGTACCTTCTTTTCAAGCCATGTATATGGATGAATTTCGCTTAGGGGTTATTCAGGTAGTCCTTGTTGCCAAATTCTTTTGTACGTTTGTTTTAATAAGAAAATGGCACCCTATTCGTTTACTGTTAAAAGGCTCAGAGTAAAATAGATATCAGGGATTTAAGGGATTGTTTTGAACCTGATTACGAGAATCTCTTTTTAATTTGTATTGCATTCATCAGGAATAGAAGAATATAATGGAACTAGAAATGAAAGCGCATACATTATAGGTTAAAAGGAGAGGGGAAGTCATGAATTTTGAACTAACTCAGGATCAGCAAATGATCAGGCAAATGATTCGAGAATTTTCAGAGAGTGAAGTAGCACCTGGAGCGGAGGAACGTGACAAGAAAAAGGAGTTTCCCAAAGAGATCTTCGATCAGCTAGGGAAGCTAGGGATTTTAGGTTTGCCTTTTCCAGAAGAATACGGGGGTGGCGGTGCTGATACGGTAAGCTTTGCCCTTGTTGTTGAAGAGCTTAGTCGTGGTTGTGGGAGTACAGGAATTACGTACTCAGCACATGTATCATTAGGTGGGGCACCGATTCATCTTTTCGGGACAGAGGAACAGAAAAAAACTTATTTAACTCCTTTATGCACGGGAGAATATTTGGGTGCTTTTGGTCTCACTGAACCGAGCGCTGGCTCAGATGCGGGTGGAACAAAAACAACTGCTGTTAAAAAGGCAGATAAGTGGGTTCTAAATGGGAGCAAATGCTATATAACAAACGCCAGCTATGCCAAGAATTTAGCCTTAACAGCGGTAACAGGGCAAAAATCAGAAAATACTAAGGAGATTTCAGCGTTTATTGTCCCGACTGATTCAGAAGGCTTTAAGGTGCTAAGTCGATATGAAAAGATGGGTCTGCATGCTTCAGACACAACGGAGCTTGTGTTAGAGGATGTGCATATTCCAGAAGAAAATATGCTTGGAGGCAAAGGGAACGGTCTTAAGCAATTTCTCATCACACTTGATGGGGGAAGAATAGGGATTGGGGCTATGGCCGTTGGAATAGCTCAAGCAGCCTACGAAAAAGCTTTGAGCTATGCTAAGGAACGAGTTCAGTTTGGACGGTCTATTTCTCGTTTCCAGGCGATCCAGCATAAGCTAGCTGATATGGCCATGAATCTTGAGCTTGCCCGATTAATGGTGTATAAGGCAGCGTGGCTTAAGGATTTAGGTAAAAACTTTACCAAGGAAGCCTCCATGGCTAAGCTCTTTGCTTCAGAGGCATGTATGAAAATTTGTGACCAAGCCGTACAAATCCATGGTGGCTACGGCTATATGCGTGATTACCATGTAGAGCGTTACTTTAGAGATGCCAAGCTACTAGAAATTGGAGAAGGAACATCAGAAATTCAGCGTAATGTAATCGCAAGAGAGATTGGCTGTTAGAGGAGTGAAATGTGAGTAAAAGCGCGTAAAATGTTTGAAATTTGTTAAACTATATCTATGTAAATATGGATAGAATAAAGACAACATGGTATAATCATCAGAGTGGATATATACTTGCGAGGAGGAAGTCGTAGAAATGAGTCCTATTAGAGTCTTCTTATCTATATTTGCTGTAGGTATACTGCTTACAGTTGTTCTAGGAGTAGTCGGTTTAAATACTGATACTGATTTAGCCGAAGGCGAAAATGGTGGAACCGATACAGAGTCTGCAAATGTTCCTCAATTCATGAACAGTTGTATTAATTGTCATGGAACTGATTTAAGCGGTCAAGGAACAGCACCGGGCTTACTTGATTTATCTCATTTATCCGAAGAGGAAATCATGGATATTCTTGTTAATGGTCAAGGAGCAATGCCAGGTGGAATGGCAGCCGGGAATGAAGATGAGGTTATTGAATACTTACTTTCCATCCAAGAATAAAACAAATAGGGATATGAACCGAGGGTGATGATAGAGCTACTACCTACATAGGTTTCGTATCTTGACTTTAACGATAAAACATATAGCTTGTTTAATCATTAGGTCGTATAAGCAGTATGAAAAAGGAGAACTTCGTCTAGAAGTTCTTTTTTACACTATAAAGGAAGTAAAATTTGATAACTAAAGCTATGGAGTTTTTTTGAGACTATACAGAAACAATGGCAAGGGAGTATTGAAATGAATGAACATCATTTATCAAAACGTTTAGCTGAGGTTGCCTCATTGGTTCCACCCGGCAGTCGCTTAGCAGACATAGGATCAGATCATGCCTACTTACCGGTTCACTTACTTATTCAAGGAAAGATTTGTACAGCAGTTGCTGGAGAAATTAACCCTGGACCTTTGGAATCGGCTAAAAACCAAGTGGAAAAGCTTGGCCTACAAGGTGTGGTCGACGTGAGATTAGGGGACGGTCTTGAGGTAATCCATCAGGATGAAATTGATGTGATCTGTATAGCGGGCATGGGTGGATCATTAATTAGTCAGATTCTTTCAGAAGGAAAAGAAAAATTACATAAGGTTAAAAGATTAATCCTACAGCCGAATGTAGCAGGACATTTGGTTAGAGAGTGGCTACTGAATGAAGGCTGGGAGCTGCTATATGAGAATATGATTAAAGAGGATCAGAAATATTATGAAGTTTTAATGGCAGAAAGAGGTAATGCTGAAGCTCCATATCAATCCTATGCTACTCAAAGGGATCGTAAAAGAGCTGTTTTAATGGGACCATTTCTATCACAGGACCCAAATGAAGCTTTTAGAGAGAAGTGGGAGCAAGAGGTTGATAAAAGAAATAAAATTTTGGAGTCATTAGCTCACTCAGAGGGAATAGATAAGCAGGACAAAATAGACAAAGTAAAGGATGAAATGGCACTAATTGAGGAGGGATTAAAGCAATGAGTGTACAGGGTCAAACAATTATTCAATGGTTTGAACAGTTTAGCCCCAAGCATTTAGCTGAGGATTGGGACAAGGTTGGGCTACAAATTGGAACCCTTCAAAAGGAAATATCCCGTGTATTAGTGACACTTGATATTACACCAGAGGTCGTAGATGAAGCGATTGCCAAAAAAGCCGAATTAATCATAGCCCATCATCCTGTTATATTTCAGTCCTTAAAGCATTTAAGAACAGATCTTCCGCAGGGAAAGATTTATGAAAAGCTAATCAAACAGGATATTGCCGTATATACAGCTCATACTAATCTAGATATCACTGAAGGGGGAGTGAACGACTGGTTAGCTGAAGCGTTACAGCTTAAAGATATAACACTACTTACAACGACCTATCAAGAGCCATTGAAGAAACTTGTGGTGTTCGTTCCTCTCTATCATGAAGGACAGCTAAGGGATGCTTTAGGTAAAAGTGGAGCTGGTCATATCGGTCAATATAGTCATTGTATGTTTGCTACGCAAGGTGTAGGGAGCTTTTTACCTGGTGAAGGAACTGAACCATTTATAGGAAAGCAAGGGACAATTGAAAAGGTAGATGAGGTTCGCTTGGAAACCATTTATCCAGCATCCTTAGAGAAAAAGGTTCTTCAGGCTATGTTCAATGCACATCCGTATGAAGAAGTTGCTTATGACATTTACCCTGTTCAGCAAGTAGGAAAAAACTTAGGGCTAGGCCGAGTGGGTAAGCTTTCGCAAGAGTATACTCTAAGAGAGTTTGCTGAACATGTAAAAGAAAATTTTCAAATCCAGACATGTAGGGTTGTAGGGGATTTGGATAAAACCGTGAAAAAAGTAGCTGTATTAGGGGGGAGTGGGAGCAAGTATCTTTATGCTGCTCTTCACAGTGGAGCAGACGTGTATGTTACTGGAGATCTTGACTTTCATACGGCCCATGATGCTTTGTTAAAAGGGCTAGCTCTTGTTGATCCAGGACATCATGTGGAAAAGGTAATGATAACAGGAGTACAACGTGTATTAGAACAGTTCGCCAATAAAGCAGGACAAAAGCTTGAAGTGCTTGCCAGTGAAGTGGATACAGAGCCTTTTACTTTTCTATGAGATCAACCCTAACAAACAATTATGCTTTTTTTAAAACAAAGCTAACACTAGACGCTGAGCGTTTATTAATGTGTTCAGCTTTTTTCTTTTTTAAAATTGAGCTAGAAAAAATCGAATTATTTCGGTATACTAAACATTAAGTTCATAAATCATAAACGTATTCGTTTGAAGCGTGTTATTGTACAGAGGAGATAGGAGCATGAAAGAACAGCAAAAGGGAAAAGGGTGGGATGAACAAGAAATTAAAGCGCTAGAGGAAGGTGGTTCAAAGGCTGTACGAAAGAAAGTATTACAGCTTGCAGGCCCTTCTCTGACAGAGATGGTGCTAACAAATTTAGTACAGATGTTAAATATGATTATGGTTGGGAGAGTTAGTGCTGAGGCTGTAGCGGCTGTAGGCTTAACGAATCAGCCTGTTTTTTTTGCTTTGGCTGCTTTTATGGCGCTAAATGTAGGGACAACAGCGATTATTGCTCGTGCTGTTGGTGCTGGAGATTATAATGAAGCGAATCAGGCAGCCCAACAGGCTTTTATCCTCAACATTTTGCTTTCTATTGTCATTATTTTTGTTAGCTTTATCTATGCTGAGCAGCTTCTTATTTTTATGGGAGCGGCTCCAGAGGTATTAGTAGATGGAGTGCTGTATGCTCAAATTATGTTTTTGTCTCTAGGTTTTATTACGATTTCTATGGGATTATCCGCTGTTTTGCGAGGTGCTGGTGATACGGTTACACCAATGCGAATTAATGTCATCTCGAATATTCTTGTGGTGGTCATTGGCTTTCCCCTTATCTATGGATATTTTGGACTTCCCGCTATGGGGGTTGTAGGTGCTGCTATCGCAACAGCCATTGCTAGATTGACAGCAACAATTTGGGTTACTTATGTATTGTTTAGTGGGAAATTTATAATTACCCTATCCCTGAAAAAGCTGTGGAATTTTGATAAATCGATGATTCAAAGAATTGTTAAAGTCGGTTTGCCTGCAGCAGGAGAGCAGTTTTTGCTCCGAGGAGGTCAAATTATTTTTGCCAGAATTGTAGCCGGCTTGGGGACGGTAACCTTCGCTGCGAACCAAATTTGTTTCAGTATTTTAGGGTTAACCTTTATGCCAGGAATGGCTTTTGCAATGGCGGCTACAACACTTGTAGGTCAGGGCTTGGGGGCAAAGAGACCCGAGCTTGCTGAAAAATTTGGCTGGGAGACTAGAAGAATTGGGAGCATTGTAGCTGGATCAATTGGGGTACTTTTTATTATTTTTGCTCCATATATTATGATGCTGTATACGAATGATCCAGAAGTGGTCAGACAAGGAGCCATCGCTTTAAGGATCGTAGGAGCTGTACAAGTAGCCCAATCCACGCAATTTATTTTAGCAGGAGCTTTGAGAGGAGCGGGGGATACCAAATATCCTTTATATGCGATGTTTGTAGGAGTATGGGGATTTCGAGTAATCCTGTGTATCCTATTTGTGATGGTGTTAGAGTGGGGGATCCTAGGAGCTTGGTTAGCTATTGCTGTTGATCAGATTGTACGCTCTATTATCATACACACAAGATATAAAAACGGAAAATGGAAAAACCAAGAGGTTTAATTTCAGCAATTTTTAGAGAAGTAAGGCACTTAGTAAATGGTTTGATGGTAAAAGAAGCAAATGAAAAAGCATTCGCTCAAAATGTTACGAGTGAATGCTTTTTCTTTCTCAAATTATTCGGCCTTTTGCTTCTGTTTAATCTTAGGTAAAATCCTTGTTAGGTTCAATGTACGAATAGGCTCCCAGGTCTCAGGCTTATCATGGTCATATTGCTCAATATACTCAATCACTTCTTTAGTAACTAAGGTTGGTGTTGAGGCTCCGGATGTTACAGCAACTTTAGTAGCTCCAGCAAGCCATTCCCTTTGGATTTCAGTAACATCAGCCACGCGATAAGCTGGCGTTCCGGCAATTTCTTTAGAAACCTGAGCTAATCGATTAGAATTGTTACTCTTCGGATCGCCAACAACAATTGTGACGTCTGCCTGCTTAGCCTGCTCAGCCACTGCTTCTTGACGAACCTGTGTAGCTAAGCAAATTTCATTATGAATTTCAGCATGAGGAAACTTCTTTAAGACAGCATTCATGATGTGTGAAACATCCCATTGGCTCATTGTCGTTTGGTTAGTAACGAGAATTTTATCCTCCTGCAAACTCAATTGGGCAACGTCATCTTCATGCTCAATAAGAATAACATCGTTTGGAGCAACACCAAGTGCTCCTTCTGGCTCAGGATGACCTTTTTTACCTATATAAATAATTTTATAGCTTTCTGCTACTTTTTCGCGAATTAAATCATGTGTCCTAGTTACATCGGGACAGGTTGCATCAACTGTGGTTAACCCTTTATCACGCGCCAGCTTCCTTACCTCAGGAGAAACGCCATGGGCTGTAAAAATAACCGTTCCTTTATCTACCTTTTGAAGGATATCTAAGCGATTTTCTCCGTCTAGGGTAATAATGCCTTCCTCTTCAAAAGCGTCTGTAACATGCTTGTTATGAACAATCATTCCTAATATATAAATAGGCCTTGGCAAGTCCAAATTAGCTGCTGCTTGCTTAGCTAATACCATTGCGTCCACGACACCATAGCAATAGCCACGTGGAGATATTTTAATCACTTCCATGATTCACAACTCCTTCATCGTATTCCCTTTAATCCTATCATGAATGTGTAAAAAGGGTAAAGCATGAACATAATATAGGGTGTCTTGATATCAGCTTATATGGGAAAAAGTACAGGTTGAGCATTTTTAGAGGCGCATGTTATACTTTTTATGCTTTACTTTAATCATTTATAAATACTTGAATCGCTTTGACAAGTGTCGAAGAGATGTGTATAGTTGAATAGCTAGAGGAAGTAAGCTGGGCAATCGCGAGCAGATGTCGCAAGGCGCTGTTCGAGGAAAGTCCGGGCTCCAGAGGGCAGGGTGCCAGCTAACGGCTGGTCAACGCGAGTTGAAGGATAGTGCCACAGAAACATAAACCGCCGATGGAAGTTAAAGGTTCTCTTTAACTTCACAGGTAAGGATGGAAGCGTGAGGTAAGAGCTCACGAGGTCGACTGGTAACTTTCGATCTGGTAAACCCCACCTGGTGCAAGACCTAATGAGGATTAGCTGATACAATCAGCAGCTTTTGCCCGAAGTAATCCGTGGTTGGTCGCTTGAGCTCTATAGTGATGTAGAGCCTAGATAGATGATTGCTACTCCAACGGTGGGAGGTTATGCCGTTTTACCACTAGGAGGCACAGAACCCGGCTTATAGGTTTACTTCCACTGACTAGCAATTTTTTAGCTACTCACAATATTTATAGTTGTATTGTATGTATGAGAGAGAAAGTATAGACGAGGAAATCTAGACGCAGCAAAAGTAAAGACGCAACAAAGTAAAGAGTTGAAACTAATGAACATAATGAACACAAATCAAATTTGCAAACATAAAAAAACCACCATATGGTGGTTTTTATTTTTGAACTTTCTGTTTCACAATATCTGATTCTACAACCTGCATTTCACCTAATCCACGGATAATCTTACGTGCATAGACATTCTCTGGTTTCAGTGCTTGAACCATATAGTCGATAGCAACTTCAGGATCTACTGTTTCTCCGCATGTATAGCAGTCGAGAGCAGCAAAACCTTTTTCAGGGTAAGTGTGAATAGAAAGATGACTTTCTGACAGCAGTACTAAAACTGTAGCTCCCTGTGGCTCAAATTGTTCAGCTTGAACTGATAATACTGTAGCTCCACAAGCTTCTGCAGCTTCAATCATGTGGTGTTGTAGCTGTTTTGCATTGTTAAGCAAATCGAAATCAACACCCCAAGTGTCGATCGCAACATGTCTTCCGAAAGTAGAATATTCCATATCTTTCGGACCCCCTCTCCTAGCAAAATTATGGTTAGTAATCATCGCTAGGACCTACGCCATTCACTATATAGAGGAGAGTTTCCCTTGAGTGAATCCTGGTTCCTATTTATTACAAAGATTAAGATATCATGACTGCACCTTTTCCGCAATAGTTTTTTAGAAAAAAAAAAAGAAATGTGCAG
Source organism: Bacillus horti (assembly GCF_030813115.1). Lineage (NCBI taxonomy): Bacteria > Bacillati > Bacillota > Bacilli > Caryophanales > Bacillaceae > Caldalkalibacillus > Caldalkalibacillus horti. Next base: position 43,468 of record NZ_JAUSTY010000023.1, read on the forward strand.
ATTTTTTTTCTGCAGCATTCCTTTTAGTTGATTCTTTACCCTTCAAGAATAAATAATTTGTGCGAAAGCTTTTGTAGCTTTGTATCAATAGATGTCTTGTTATTTGTGTCAGTTATATTACGTTCATCAAGCAAATCATCAATTTCTTGTTTCACTTCATTGATTTGCCGTTCAACGATTTGTTGAGAAAAGACATGCTGCAGCTCTGAAACAGGGTCATCGTATTTATAAATAACGTTTACTTGGCTATCAACAATCTTCCTAATAAGAGCAACCTTACCAAATTTGTAGCTGTACTCAAGCTTATACCCCTTATAAATACGGTGTACTAAAGCAGAAGCACTAAACTCACGTACCGCTTTTTGTATAAATTGAGCTAAGCTCCAATCTGTAATGCGGTAAGATCCTTCAAATTTAAAGCTTGTGGCTCCTGTTTGCTGAAGGACTATCGAGTACTCCTTCCCCTGATCAGTAAAAATGAACTGGATACTTCCAATGTCTCCATTGTCATACACGGTGGCTTTTGTTTTAAAGCCTTTCATTTGAAACATCTCGATAAATTTCTGCAACTGCACTTCATCCAAATCAATTTTGATTTGTTTGTACTCAGTCATTAGCCTCGCGGCCATAAATATCTCTCCCATTTTACAGTATCTTGGAACTATTATAGCAGATTTTTTTAGTGAAGGAAAATGCAATGTGCATATTTATTTGCACATTTTTTACTGAGTTCTCGTTCTTTTTTCTACTCTTCACATATAAAAATAAGTTTATTTTGTGTATACTATTAGTGCACAATGCTTTATAGAACGTATAAAAATATTCTGCAATTATTGCGCTATGGTAGGAGATGGGGGATTAGGAATGAACAAGGAAGACAAATACGCTACTTTAGTTCTATTTGGTGCAACAGGAGATTTAGCTAAAAGAAAGCTTTTTCCGGCCCTCTACAGTCTGTACTGTGACGGGTATTTGCCAGAGCGCTTTGCTGTAGTGGGATTAGGACGTAGGAGCTTAACGCAAGAGGATTTTTATCATCATATAAAAGACTCATTAGAAGCTTTTTCAAGATATGATATTCGTCCAGAGGATTGGGAAGGATTTATCCAACGCTTTCACTATGTACAGTTAGACATTAATCAAGCTAGTGATTACGAGGCACTTGCTTCATATGTAGAGAAATTAGAGCAAAGGCAAGAGATTAACGGAAATCGACTGTTTTACTTGGCCATTGCGCCAGGACTATTTGAACCAGTTACGTTCCAACTGAAAGAAGCAGGCTTATTGCAAACGAAAGGCTGGAAACGTCTTATCATCGAAAAGCCTTTCGGGCACAGTCATGAATCAGCAGAGGAATTGAATGATAAGATCACACAGGTTTTTAAAGAAGAGGAAATTTATCGTATCGATCATTACTTAGGAAAAGAAATGATTCAAAACATACAGGTTATTCGTTTTGCAAACTCCTTTTTTGAGCCTTTATGGAACAACCAATATATCGCTAGCATTCAATTGACTTCAAGTGAAACAGTTGGAGTTGAAAACAGGGGCTCCTACTATGATAAAGTTGGAGCATTACGAGATATGGTTCAGAATCATATGCTTCAAATGGTAACAATGATGGCTATGGAGCCACCGAGCCGATTAAAGGCCGAGGCAATTAGAGATGAGAAGGTAAAGGTTTTACGTTCGATAAGAAGAATGGAAACGGAGCAAGAGATCCAGGAGCATGTTGTAAGAGGGCAATATGAAGCTGGAGAATTACAAGGCGAGGGAGTCAAGGGCTACCGAGAAGAACAAAATGTAGCAGAAGATTCTTCAACAGAAACATTTGTGGCTGCCAAAATTATGGTTGATAATTTCCGCTGGGCTGGAGTTCCTTTTTATATACGTACAGGTAAAAGACTACCGAGCAAAGCAACAGAGATCATTATTCAATTTAAAAGTATGCCATATTTGTACTTTAATAAAGATGGGAATTTAGCTCCCAACTTATTAGTGATTCAAATTTTCCCTGAGGAAGGAATTCATTTAAAGTTTAACGCTAAAAAACCAGGGACAGAAGGAAGTATTCTTCCTATATCTATGGATTTTTGTCATGATTCTACTGTAGGGATAAACTCACCAGAGGCTTATGAGCGATTACTTAATGATGTCTTAGAGGGAGATTCTACGTATTTTACCAGATGGGACGAGGTATCCTTAGCGTGGAAGATTGTTGATCCAATTATTCAGTCTTGGGAAAAGAGTGAAGGTATTCCTCTATCTACCTATAAAGCTGGTCAATGGGGACCTACAGAAGCAAAGGAGCTCCTCGAAAAGGACGGGTTTCATTGGTGGCAGGTATTTGGAGAAAAATAAACCTTGCTTTTAACTAGGGTGAATGGAATTTAAAAATTGTTAGTCTTAATGTAATTCTTATGAATGTAAGGAAAATCGTAATTTAAAATGGCAATCAGATCTTTTCTATCTTGCATCAAACAAATGAATGCTTTATATTGGATAGAGAGGATCTGATCCTGTTCTTTAATTCCTTCTATAAATCAAGGGAATGCCTACTTATAGCAAGGATTCTTACATAAATAAATAAAAGAAAAAAATACTTGTTGCAATCTCTTTTTGAACATGTTATATTAATAAACGTCCCTTAAAAAAGGAACGCAACAAACAGCTGAATAGATCATTTCATTATTTATCCTATGTGTCAGTAGCTCAGCTGGATAGAGCAACGGCCTTCTAAGCCGTCGGTCGGGGGTTCGAATCCCTCCTGACACGCCATGTGCGGGTGTAGTTCAATGGTAGAACTCCAGCCTTCCAAGCTGGTAGCGTGGGTTCGATTCCCATCACCCGCTCCATTATTCTGATTGAATAAATCCTTGTCTAACAAGGGTTTTTAAATGGAAAAATGCAGCTTAAAACTTTTTTAAAAAAAAGGTGTTGCAAAATAAAATTAAACATTGTATACTAACTCTTGTCCCTGCTGAGCAGGTTCAAAAGAAGAAATAATTTGTCTGGTGATGATGGCGGAAGGGTCACACGCGTTCCCATACCGAACACGACCGTTAAGCCTTCCAGCGCCGATGGTACTTGGGGTTTTACCCCTGGGAGAGTAGGACGTTGCCGGGCGAGTTATTCCGCAGTAGCTCAGTGGTAGAGCTATCGGCTGTTAACCGATCGGTCGTAGGTTCGAGTCCTACCTGCGGAGCCAATACTGTGGCGGTGTAGCTCAGCTGGCTAGAGCGTACGGTTCATACCCGTGAGGTCGGGGGTTCGATCCCCTCCGCCGCTACCAACCATTTCTTGGACCCTTAGCTCAGCCGGTAGAGCAGTCGGCTCATAACCGATAGGTCACAGGTTCAAGTCCTGTAGGGTCCACCAAGACCTTATAAGAGCTTTAATTCATATACTTTTCGTGGAGGAATACCCAAGTCCGGCTGAAGGGATCGGTCTTGAAAACCGACAGGGGTGTAACAGCCCGCGGGGGTTCGAATCCCTCTTCCTCCGCCATATTTTTTCTTCAGCAAGCTCTTGATTTTAAGACAAGCTTTAAAGTAGTTAAAATGGCCCGTTGGTCAAGTGGTTAAGACACCGCCCTTTCACGGCGGTAACAGGGGTTCGAATCCCCTACGGGTCACCATCTTTTATTCAAGAAGTAGTTAGGGATTCTCACCTAAGGGTTCTCCCGAAGGTGCAGAAACAAGGAAGCGGTTCACGGGACTAGCTTCGCGTCGGAATCCCCTACGGATCACCATCTTTTTAATCAAATGATTAGCTATAAATGGAGGATTAGCTCAGCTGGGAGAGCACCTGCCTTACAAGCAGGGGGTCGGCGGTTCGATCCCGTCATCCTCCACCATATATATTGTCGCGGGGTGGAGCAGTCTGGTAGCTCGTCGGGCTCATAACCCGAAGGTCGCAGGTTCAAATCCTGTCCCCGCAACCAACTTGGAGCTGTGGTGTAGAGGCCTAACATGCCTGCCTGTCACGCAGGAGATCGCGGGTTCGAATCCCGTCAGCTCCGCCATAAAAACACGTAATCTCACCAAGGGTTCTCCCGAAGGTGATAATCAGGAAGTTGTTCACGGGACTAGCAAGCGTCGGAATCCCGTCAGCTCCGCCATTAATACTTTAAAAACAAATAATGCTTTATTTTTTTTTGCATCATGGCTCGGTAGCTCAGTCGGTAGAGCAGAGGACTGAAAATCCTCGTGTCGGCGGTTCGATTCCGTCCCGAGCCACCATTTTTGCCGGTGTAGCTCAACTGGTAGAGCAACTGACTTGTAATCAGTAGGTTGGGGGTTCAAGTCCTCTCGCCGGCACCACTTTTAATAAAATAAGCTAGTAGATAGTTTATTTTTTTTTGTTATAGAACATCTTGTTGTATAACAATTATGTTAAGAGCCATTAGCTCAGTTGGTAGAGCATCTGACTTTTAATCAGAGGGTCGAAGGTTCGAGTCCTTCATGGCTCACCATTTTTCAAAGCAGCGTAAGCCGGACTCTCCTTATAGGTTCCCTCGTATGGATGAATAAGGGAAGGTAAGGAAACGAGACTAGCTGCGCGTCGGAGTCCTTCATGGCTCACCATTTTTCAAAGTAGCGTAAGCCGGACTCTCCTTATAGGTTCCCTCGTATTGATTGAATAAGGGACAGTAAGGAAACGAGACTAGCTAACGCGTCGGAGTCCTTCATGGCTCACCATTACAAAAGTAGCGTAAGCCGGACTCTCCTTATAGGTTCCCTCGTATTTTGAATAAGGGAAGGTAAGGAAACGAGACTAGCTGCGCGTCGGAGTCCTTCATGGCTCACCATTTACAAAGTAGCAACAAAAGATTTGAGTAAGTTTGTTAAGAATCTGTTATAATGGATATTAATAAGATATGTGCCCTTAGCTCAGCTGGATAGAGCGTTTGACTACGAATCAAAAGGTCGGGAGTTCGAATCTCTCAGGGCACGCCATATGCGGGTGTAGTTCAATGGTAGAACTCCAGCCTTCCAAGCTGGTAGCGTGGGTTCGATTCCCATCACCCGCTCCACTTACTTACATACGGAAGAGAACCCACAGTGGGTCGATCATCCGTGAAGACATCGAAGAGTAAGCTAAGTAGGATGCACGTCAAAAATTCCGAATTATCCACGAGTCCGAAGGGCTCGTTTTTTAATGCCTTTTTGAGAATTCCCATCACCCGCTCCATTACTTACAGGTTATAGCCCATTTGTAACGGACATATTTGACTCTTACATATACATTTTTGCTTCTTCTGATCTCTAACGGTCATTTCCGACCCTTAGAAGGGGATTTTTATAGTGATTTATTAAAAATTAACTTCTAAGGTGCAAATATGGCCGTTATAGTTATTTGAGATCAAAAAAACGTCTCTAAGGTGCAAAAATGACCATTAGAATTTTATGGCCGATAGAATGCGAGGAGAGATTAATTCATAAAGCTACTAACATTTTTTTATATCATTTAACCTGGCTATGGGAATCCATCACCATGAATACTGATCAACCGCTCAAGTGTGTTATATATCACACTTCCTCAAATATAATAAATACTCCTTCAAAACCGCCTTTCAAACAGCGATAATGAAGTCGTTCAAACAAAAAGCATATATTATAGAAGAAACTAGGTGTAAAAGTGAAGAAAAAGGGTAAAAAAAGACTGATAGAAGCGTAAGCTACTACCAGTCTTTTTCTTTCAAAAAGTACTGTAATGCAACAGGGAGTTCTTTTTGCCAGAAACCCCAAATGTGCTCACCTTTTTTCTCTAAGTATTCGATTTGAGCTCCTTTTTCAAGAAGTAACTCTTTAGTCTTGCGATTCCATTCTAAAAAGTCAAAAGTGCCAAGATGAGTTTCTACCTCAGTTTCATCTGTCCCAACAAGCATCCAAAGCATTAAATGATCAAGCGAGCCTTTTTCTTGAATTTTATCATAGGTTGGTTCAAAATAAGCTCCAGATAGACTAATCACTTTAGAAAACAGCTCTGGATAATCCATAGCAAGATCAAGTGAAACAGTTCCACCTAAAGAGTCGCCAACAAGAAGTCTGTGTTCTTTTTCTGTTTTTACCGGGTAATGGCTTTCAACATAAGGAATTAACTCGTCAGTGACAAAAGAAATATAGGCTGAATGCTTTTCACCGTTAACAGCATATTCACTAGTACGATGTTTTTTTTGCACATCAATGCCAACAATAATAACAGGCTCTAATCCATGATCTAAGATTAACTCTGTAGCAATGGTAGCGATGCGACCGAACATAAAAATATCCTGACCATCCTGAGCGTAAAGCACTGGATAGCTAAGTAGATCGTTATATCCTGGGGGAAGATAAACACGGAAGGAGCGCTCCTCGTTCAAGGCTGTGCTGTTGATTTTCTCTTTGATAATCGTTCTTTTTACATATTCAGGCTTGCTCATTTTTTCTAACTCCTTTAATATATATAGATGTTACCCCAATTCTAAACGAACTCATACATGAATTCCAATGTTTAGACAAGACTAAATAAAAGTTAGTATATCAGATTAAGAGGTGATTTTAATGAGTAAGACACTTACGCAAGTTAGTGCAAATAAAGTTGAAACCATTCAGGTTTTAGACGCAAGTGGTAAGGTTGTCTCCAAGGACTTAGAGCCAAAGCTAAGCGATGAGCAACTTAGAGAGCTCATGAGAAGAATGGTTTATACCCGTATTTGGGATCAAAGAGCGATCAGCTTGAATCGTCAAGGAAGACTTGGCTTCTATGCTCCAGTAGCAGGACAAGAAGCGACTATGATTGGATCTCAATTTGCGTTAAATAAGGAGGATTTCATCCTTCCTAGTTACCGTGATATTCCTCAGATTGTATGGCATGGCTTGCCATTACATCAAGCGTTTTTATATTCTCGTGGCCATCAAACAGGAGGACAAATTCCTGAGGGTGTTAATGTGCTAATGCCACAAATTATCATTGGAGCTCAAATTATTCAAGCAGCTGGAGTAGCGTATGGGTTCAAGCTAAATAATGAAAAACGTGTTGCTATGACATTTATCGGTGATGGTGGTACTTCTCAAGGTGACTTCTACGAGGGAATCAACTATGCTGGTGCTTATCAAGCGCCTGCTGTATTCGTTGTACAAAATAACAGATATGCGATTTCTGTACCAGTTGAAAAGCAAACAGCAGCAGAAAGCTTAGCACATAAATCAGTCGCAGCAGGTATCCCGGGATATCAAGTAGATGGAATGGATATCTTGGCTGTTTATGCTGCCGTTAATCATGCTGTCGAAGAAGCGCGTGAAGGCAACGGGCCAGCTCTAATTGAGAGCTTAACGTATCGTTATGGACCACACACAATGGCTGGAGATGATCCAACTAGATATCGTACGAATGAAGAAGCAAGTGAGTGGGAAGAAAAAGACCCATTAACTCGCTTTAGAAAATACTTAGATAAAAAAGGTCTTTGGTCCGAAGAAGACGAGGAAAAAGTGATTGAAGAAGCGAAGCAGGATATTAGCGATGCGATCAAAAAGGCTGACCAAATAGAAAAGATGACAGTTCCTGGACTAATTGATTCTATGTTTGAAACGCTTCCTTCTCATTTAGAAGAACAGAGAGCTGAGTTCGGAACGGAGGATAAGTAATATGGCACAAATGACTATGATTCAAGCAATTACTGATGCAATGAGAGTTGAGCTAGAAAAAGATCCTAAAGTCCTCGTTTTCGGTGAGGATGTAGGGAAAAATGGTGGAGTTTTCCGTGCTACAGAAGGGCTTCAGAAGGAATTTGGAGAAGAGCGTGTATTTGACACTCCTCTTGCTGAATCTGGAATTGGTGGATTAGCCATCGGTTTAGGATTAACAGGCTTCCGTCCAGTAGCTGAGATTCAATTCTTTGGCTTTGTTTTTGAGGTGTTCGATTCCGTAGCAGCTCAGGCTGCTCGTATGAGATATCGTTCTGGTGGACGTTACAACAGCCCGATCGTATTTCGTGCTCCATTTGGTGGAGGAGTAAAAACTCCTGAGCTTCACTCCGACAGTTTAGAGGGGTTAGTAGCTCAAACACCAGGCTTAAAGGTTGTTATCCCATCTAACCCTTATGATGCTAAAGGATTATTGATTTCGGCGATTCGTGATAATGATCCTGTTGTGTTTCTAGAGCATATGAAGTTATACCGTTCATTCCGTGGTGAGGTGCCTGAGGGTGAGTATACGATTCCACTTGGAAAAGCGAACGTTGTTCAAGAGGGTAGCGATGTAACGATTATCACTTACGGAGCTATGGTCCACACATCCTTAAAAGCAGCTGAGCTTGCTGAAAAGGAAAGAGGAGCAAAGGTTGAGGTTATTGATCTTAGAACGGTAAGCCCAATTGATATCGAAACGATTGTGGCATCTGTTGAGAAAACAAACCGTGCTATCGTGGTTCAAGAGGCACAAAAATCTGCTGGAATAGGGGCAGAAATTATCGCTCAAATTAACGAAAAAGCCATCCTACACTTAGAGGCACCAGTTCTGCGTGTAACGGCTCCTGATACTGTCTATCCATTTGGTCTAATTGAGGACGAGTGGTTACCAGACGCAAAGAGAGTACAAAAGGCAATTAACCAAGTACTTGATTTTTAAGGAAAGAAAGGAGGATACATCGTGGCAATTTACGAATATAAGCTACCTGAATTAGGTGAAGGTATTCATGAAGGTGAGATCGTAAAATGGTTGGTCAAGCCAGGCGATAAGATTGAAGAGGATCAAATTATTGTTGAAGTTCAAAACGATAAAGCAGTAGTAGAGGTTCCTTCTCCTGTAACTGGAACAGTAAAAGAAGTTGTGGTGGAAGAGGGTACAGTTTCTATTGTTGGGGATGTTCTTCTAAAGGTTGAGGTAGAAGGAGATCTACCTGCTGGGGCTGAAGAAGCAACAGATGAGAAGCAAGAAGAGCCAGATAAGGAAGAAAAAGCTGAGGCAAAGGCTGCTGAAGCACCAAAAGCCGAGGAAAAATCTGCGGATAAAGAGACTTCTGGTAAAAAAGTTCTAGCTACTCCAAGTGTACGTAAGCTAGCTCGTGAACAAGGTGTTGACCTTACACAGGTTACAGCTACGGGGCCTAAAGGCCGCATTACTCGTGAGGATGTTACAGCCTTTGCTTCTGGTGGCGGACAAGCAAGTGAAACTACTACAGAAGAGCAAGCAAGTCAAGAGCAAACATCACAGCCAAGCTCATCAGCTAAAGCACCAGTAGCTGGAGAGCGTCATGAAGAGCGTGTAGCCTTAAAAGGGATGAGAAGAGCCATCTCTAAAGCCATGGTTAAATCCATGTACACAGCACCACACGTGACGATCATGGATGAGGTGGACGTAACTAAGCTAGTGGAGCTAAGAACACAAGCAAAGCCATTAGCAGAGAAAAAAGGAACGAAGCTAACGTATCTGCCGTTTATTGTTAAAGCATTAGTAGCTGCAGCTCGCCAATTCCCTGCGTTAAACGCTTCTTTAGATGACGAGAAAGAAGAAATCGTCTATAAGCACTATTACAATGTGGGAATTGCTACAGATACAGATAACGGATTAATTGTACCAGTCATTGAAGATGCTGATCGTAAGAGCATTTGGATGATTGCTGAACAAATTAAAGATCTAGCTATCCGTGGACGTGAAGGAAAGTTATCCTCTAACGAGCTAAGAGGAAGCACCATCACTATTACAAACATTGGTTCTGCTGGAGGTATGTTCTTCACACCAATCATTAACCATCCTGAAGTCGCTATCTTAGGAACAGGACGTATTTCTGAGAAGCCTGTGGTTAAAGACGGTGAGGTTGTTGTAGCACCAGTTATGGCTTTATCCTTAAGCTTTGATCATCGTATAATTGATGGAGCAACTGCTCAGCACTTTGTGAATTACATTAAGCAGTTACTAGAAGATCCTCAATTACTAATCCTGGAGGTGTAACACATGGTTGTAGGAGAATTTACAACAGAAGTGGACGTCCTAGTAGTTGGGGCTGGACCGGGTGGCTATGTAGCAGCTATCCGCGCTGCTCAGCTCGGAAAAAAAGTAACAATTGTAGATTCAGATGCATTAGGTGGAGTTTGTTTAAACCGTGGCTGTATTCCTTCTAAGGCACTCATTTCTGCAGCTCACCAATATGAGATCATGCAGCACTCTAAGGAGAGCGCTATGGGAATTGTAGCAGAAAGTGTTGCTGTTAATTTTGAGAAGGTTCAAGAATGGAAACAAGGTATTATTAAAAAGCAAACAGGCGGAGTTGAAGGCCTGCTAAAAGGAAACAACATCGAGATTCTCAAAGGTGAGGCTCTATTCGTTGGAGATAATGAGCTAAGAGTGCTTAACGGTTACGAGGCTAACCGTTATCGCTTCGAGCATTGCATCATCGCTACGGGATCTCGTCCAATCGAATTAAAGCCATTTCCTTACGGTAAAAGAATTCTTTCCTCCACAGAAGCATTGGAGCTGAAAGAAATCCCAAAAAGCCTAGTTGTTATTGGTGGCGGATATATTGGTGTGGAGCTTGGTCAAACTTTTGCTAAATTTGGAACAGAGGTTACGATCCTTGAAGGCTCCAATCAGATTCTACCATTGTTTGAAAAGCAAACCGTTCAACCAGTTACTAAAAACCTTAAAAAATCTGGTGTAACAATCGAAACGAATGCATTAGCTCAGTCTGCTGAGCAAACGGATAACGATGTTACTGTGACGTATAAGGTTAAGGATGAGGAAAAATCAATCACAGCTGAATACGTACTTGTAACGGTTGGACGTAAGCCTAACACAGATGAATTAGGCTTAGAAGCAACAGGTGTTAAAGTTACAGAGCGTGGTCTAATTGAAGTAGATGAGCAATGTCGAACAAGTGTAGGTCACATCTACGCAATTGGAGACGTTGTAGCTGGTGCAGCATTAGCTCATAAGGCTTCTTACGAAGGTAAGGTTGCGGCTGAAGCGATTGCTGGTCAATCCAGTGTTGTGGACTACAAAGTTATTCCATCCGTTGTGTTCTCAAGCCCTGAGATTGCAAGTGTTGGATTAAGTGAGGCCGAAGCTAAGGAAGAGGGCTATAAGGTTTCTGCTGGTAAGTTCGCTTATGCGGCTAACGGACGTGCTCAATCTATGAACGAGACAGATGGCTTTGTAAAAATTATTGCCGACGAAGAAACGGGATTAGTAATTGGTGCTCAAATCGTTGGTGCTGAAGCATCCAATATGATCGCTGAAATTACTCTTGCTATTGAGATGGGAGCACATCTTGAGGATATTGCTTTAACTATTCATGCTCACCCAACATTAGGGGAGCTAACAATGGAAGCAGCAGAGGTGGCTTTAGGTCATCCAATCCACAAAATTACAAAGTAAATATTAGGCTAGGATCTGATCTAGGAGTTAACCTTCTACGATTGATCTAGCTACAGAAACTTCCCACTTAGCTATTTGTTAGTTGAGTGGGAAGTTTTTTGCTTTTCCTTGTATTTCATTGTACAGGTAGTTAGAGTTAGATATAATGAAACATGAAATTTTATCTCGCTTCTCTTTAAGTATCAATAAGAGGAAAAGGATGAATAGGAGCAACTAATAGAAAAAAGACGATTAGAGTATCTTTTAAGTAATGGAAATCTCCTATGAACAAGTAATAAGTTAAGGGATCGGAGAATCGATGAGAATATATACAATTTCTGACCTACACCTCGATTACAAGGAAAATCAGCTTTGGTTACATAACTTGTTAGAGCAGAACAATTATGAGCGAGATTTATTAATTTTAGCTGGTGATATAACTGATAATTTTACGCTTCTTGAAGAAGCCTTAGCTGCTATAAAGAATAGCTTCCGAGAGGTTTTCTTTGTCCCTGGTAACCATGATCTTTGGATTAGAAAAGAGCGTAAAGCAAACCCCATGACATCCTTTGAAAAATTTCATAAAATCTCTGCACTATTAGATAAGCTTGGGATAAAAAGATCACCATTCCACTTTGAGGGTGCGTATGAGAAAGTAAGTATCATTCCCTTACTAGGCTGGTACGATTATTCTTTTGGTTCTTTAAACAGTGGCTTAAGGGGACGGTGGATGGATTTTTTTCGTTGTGATTGGGATGGGTTAGAAGAGGAAGATGTAACAGCAATATTTATTGAAATGAATAAAGAGCATTTACCTGATCCTCAATCATTTTCGAAAAATAGAGAAAATAATTCTAAAGTCATTACCTTCTCTCATTTTGTTCCTAGACTAGATCTTATGCCAACTTACATCCCAGCCAAATTTCAAGCTATCTTCCCCCTTTTAGGTAGCTACAAGCTAGAGGAACAGATTCGATATCTTAAATCTGATATTCACGTCTTCGGTCATACTCATTTAAATATGAATAAAATCCTGCAAGGAATTCAGTATGTAAATAATGCTTTTGGTTATCCTTATGAGCATTCTATTTGTCGTAAAGAGCTTATTTGTATTTATGACGATTTTGCAAATTAATGAACAATTTCTTTAAATACTTTCCCCTAACCGATAATTATGAAATCGTTTGAGAATACTAACAAACGGAAGCTAAAATCATGAGGGGGTAATACGATTGTCAGATATAGAACCACGTTCACAAAAGTATAACCAAGACTCTAAGGAATTTGAGGATCAGAAGCTTAACTCCCGTTCCTTGATAGAGTCATATAATCAAGTTGCTGGAGCTGATGAAGTAGAGTTTGCTACGGAGTTTGGTGGAAATGAGGCTAATGAATTTAACGCAGCAAATGATGAAGCAACTAAAACAAATGAAGCTAATGAAGCCATTAGACAAACACATGATCTAGTGCAAGAGACATATCAGCAATCAAATCATACAAAAGATGAAAAAGCTGATTAAAGAGTGCCTACGGGCTTAATAAAAACCTTCGACCCAATATTAAAACATAAGGTCGAAGGTTTAAATTTTTTGGGAATACTATTCGTTTATGTTTATAGCATTATCTATAAGCTTACTTTATAGGCTATGTCTTTTTTAAGCTCTCTCACTAACAATTGTCCAAGTGCCTCTAATCTTTCATGAATCTTCTCATCCTTTAAGGAGCCATCAGCGTTATACGCCTCATACGACCGAGGAACAGATGGATTTAGTGGCAGGGGGAAGGCGTGTAGGTTCCTACAAATTTGATTTAACGTATTCACAGTATTTGTCGCGACTGCTCCACCTAATGTTGCCAGAATGGCTACGATTTTTCCTTCCATGGAACGTCCACCAACAAAATCTAAAGCGTTCTTTAGAGCACCAGTTAGGCTACCATGATATTCAGGAGAGGCAAGAATGAGACCATCTGCTTCCTCCACCTTTTTCAATAGTGTATGAACATTTTCGGGATAGGTAGAGATATCACTACGGCCATCAAATAGAGGTAATGGAAAAGTAGCCAAATGCAGATGCTCTATAGTAATTTCATCTCCTGCTGCTTCCTTGCAGGCCTGAATAACGATCTCTGTTGCCTTTTTCGTTCGTGATTCTACTTTCATACTTCCAGTTATAGCTAATACTTTCAACAGTCTTCCAGCTCCTTTTAATCTCTCTAGTTAGTGCCACTATAGTAGAGTATGTTTGATGTAAATGGTTATCACTACTTTTCAGTAATGATACGTATAATGTCTGAATGAGAGGCGTGCTTGGGAATTGTAAAGGCTCCTGTTTGAATGATGGCTTGTACCTCAAGAGATTTTAAAAGATCAATTAGTTCATACTGATCCCCTATATGTCCCTGTTGCTCTAAAAGTCTAGCTACTGCTATGCCACTCATTCCAGGCTCTATGTTCAAGACAAAATATTCATCCACCTGCTGAGGAGTATCGGTTATTCCTTTTGGATCATCTAATTTCTCTAGTTCAACCCCCTCTTGTTGCTCAAGTGAATCTAATAGGCCGGTTTCACCAGCATTTGGAGCATCGTCTAGATCTACTGGAATAGTTGGGTAGGTCTCATTTTGCCCCTCTAGCTCCTTATCTTGTTGTTCAAGGCTAGTACCGGGTGTTACTAGTCTCTGCTCTGAATGTGTATTCGCTATTTTTACAGGTCTTTCTACTTCAGAGGAAATTTGTGCTTCAAATAGATTTGAAAAATAGGAGTAGCCTAAAAAAGCAACCCCAAGGAAGGCTATTGCCCCTCCTACGAAAAGATACTTTTTAGCTCCGAATCCTGAAGCAAGCTTTCCATGATAATATAATTCACCTATGCTCCAGGCTTGTCCGTATTGATCTAGAGAGACCATCCATTTTTCTGACCGATATATAAAGCAAACAACAACGTGAAGGTTGTTTTGTTGCTCTTCTAGCTCTAGAATTTCTCCAGAAAGGATAAGCTGTACAATCCTTTTTTTCATCGCTTCTGACTTCACAGGAAGACCAGGAAGCTGGTGAACAAAGGAAAGACAGTTTCTTTGGTTAAGCATAGCTGGGGTTAAAATGGGATACTCTGATTTCGATTGCAAAACGGAAAAAGGCTTCCCAATAATCTCTACAAGTATTGAATTTTTCAAGATAGCAACTCCCTATCAAACAAACATATAAGTATTATGTTCATTATGAGCTTACAAAATAGGCTGGTCAAGGGGTAAAAAGGATGTTCGCAAGGAACACCCATGTTGATTCTGCCTATAATGAGGACGAGGTAATCCGTTATGTTGTGACATTGTTTGGTGTTGATTCGTCATAGTGTAACTGATTTGAGCTTGCTCCTTGATAAGGGTACGGAGTATAGGCAGGTGAAGGTTGTGGGAAACTAGAAGTAGAATAACGATTCCAGTTAGGCTGAAAATCGGGGTACAAATGGAACGGATGACCCTGAAACTGCGGATCTTGGTTCATGTAAGGATACGGCTGTTGCTGAGACGCTGTTGGAACAAATGAATGTGGATTATATCCATAAGGTGTTTGATAGAGTGGCTGCCCTCCAGCAGGGTGAAAGCCATTCATCCCTTGTTGTTGTAGATAATATGGGTTATACATGTTAGGCGTCTGTCCGTTATAAGGGTAGGGGGGTGCCCCGTTCGCATTTTGTCCACCAAATAAAAAACCCATGACGATTCTCCCTCCATTTTATTTATTTTTTTATTTTTATAGCTTTTTTTGTTCTCTTTTTGTTTTTAGCTGTTTTTTTGCTTTTAGCTGTTTTTTTACCTTTTCCTTTTTTGGATTTGGAGCGTTTTTTACGTTTTTGCTTTTTTTTCGGCTTAGCTTCTTCTTCCTTTAATTCGTCGTCATTATCCTGTAAAAGCTCGCTCAAATTTAGTCCTTTAAGCATTTGAAGCATTGGTCCTACGTTGCGTACCACTTCACCAGCCTGATTTACTGCTCCGATCATTTTCTGTGCATTGGAAAGTATGCTTGGTAAGTTTAAGCTTCCGTTCCCCCCTAGTAACCCTTTTAGCATGCCTCCTAAACCACCACCTGTACCACCAGGTGCCATGGGAGCCATGCTTCCTGGACCACCTTGAAACGGCAGTCCACCTAAGAATGGTGAGGAACCCCCACCAAAAAACGGTGAGTTTCCACCTGGCAAAACGGGTGCACTCTGATTCATGAACGGAGTTGGGCTGGGTAGCATAGATCCGGGATTCGCTGCTGGATTTGAAGCTTGCCCAAGTAAAAATCCGGCCTGCCTGCCAAGATTGAGATTTTGCTTGACCATCATGTACCTCCCTTCAGAGAGCCCTTCATGATACACATATGTCCTGAGCGAGAGTTTTGTGCTAGGGACTCAGAAATATGGGCTAAGCGGAAAAACTACAATTATGCTAACTTTTCCAGTATAATAAAAGAAATGAATGAAAAATACGATTGAAAGTATGGAGTTGAGATTGTGAAAAAAGATCAAGTGAACATTTTTGCATTAGGCGGATTAGATGAGATCGGCAAGAATATGTACGGTATTCAATATAAAGATGAGATCATTATCATTGATAGTGGATTAAAGTTTCCTGAAGAGGACATGCCTGGAATCGATCTAATTATCCCTGATGTTTCTTATTTAGTAGAAAACCTATCAAAGGTAAAGGGGATATTCCTAACTCATGGTCATGAGGACCATATTGGTGGTCTTCCTTATATTTTAAAGCAAATTCAAGTTCCTCTGTATGGGGAAAAGCTGACTTTAGGTTTAGTTCGCGCAAAGCTTGAGGAACATGGTTTGTTACGCTCTAGCAAGCTTATTCCTTTTTCTAATCAGGATACAGTTAAATTTAATCATTTATCAGTAAGCTGCTTTAGAACGAATCATAGTATTCCCGATTCTATTGGAATTGTTGTTAGAACACCTGAAGGACCTGTAGTTCACACGGGGGATTTTAAGTTCGATTTTTCCCCACCGGGTCATGGAACCGATTATGCTAAATTGGCTGCATTGGGTGAGGAAGGAGTTTTAGCTCTTCTTTCTGATAGTACAAACAGTGAACGATCGGGCTATACAGGATCAGAGCAGAAAGTTGGAGCGTCATTGATTGAAGTGTTTCAGAAGGCTGAAGGTAGGATTCTTTTTGCCACGTTTGCTTCAAACGTATACCGACTACAGCAGGTTGTGGAGGCTGCGACACATCATGATAGAAAAATCGCTGTATTCGGTAGAAGTATGGAAAAGGTATTTCAGATTGGTCAGGAGCTAGGCTATATTCGTTTACCGAAAGGAATGCTTGTTGAAGGAGATCAGATTAACCGGATTCCAGATGATAAGCTTGTGATTATTTGTACGGGAAGCCAAGGAGAATCAATGGCCGTCCTTGCTCGAATTGCTAGAGGCGCCCATAGACAAATTCAATTAAATCCGGGAGATACGGTTGTGTTTTCTTCCTCTCCAATTCCGGGTAATGCATTAAATGTAAACCGCATTATTGATCAGCTTTTCCGCATGGGGGCAGATGTGATCTACGGAAAAAGCTTTGATATTCATGCGTCTGGACACGGAAGCCAAGAGGATATGAAGCTTATGCTACAGTTTCTTAAGCCTAAATACTTCATTCCTATTCATGGTGAATATCGTATGCTTGCTAAACATAGAGAGATTGCTGCTGAAGTAGGTGTTCCTCTAGAAAACAGCTTCTTGATGGAAAATGGAGATGTTCTTCATCTTACACAGAAAGAGGGCTACGTGGGAGATAAGATTCCTTCAGGAGCTTTGCTTGTTGACGGACATGGGATTGGTGACGTTGGAAACATCGTCTTACGTGATCGGATGAAGCTTTCTGATGATGGGCTTATTGTCATTGTAACGACCATCGATATGAAGAACTTCAAAGTTCTTTCGGGTCCAGATGTCATATCTAGAGGTTTTATTTTTGTTCGAGAATCAGCAGATCTGATTAAAGAAACAGAAGCAAAAATTAAAGCACTAATGGAGGACTTGATGAATCAAAAGGTTCGGAGCTGGTCAAACATTAAGTCTCAAATCATTGATACAGTTGCCCCATTTATTTATAAAAAAATTCAACGCCGTCCAATGATTATCCCGATTATCATGGAGGTTAATGAAGAAGATATACGTTCAAATAATCAGGAGAGATCTACAAATATCCTGTAGGAAGAATAATCGAGCATAAAGATCCCTTTACCTGAAATAATTATTTATAAAGGGATCTTTTTCTCATGAAACTCATGAAAAGTTTTTACGTACTGTATTAGTATATGATGGAATCATTTATTCTTTGTTGGGAGGGACGTATATGACCAACTCTTGGTATGACTTTATTTTTACCCCTGCGGGTGGATTTATTGTTGTGTTTATTGGTGCATTATTTCTTTTTGGAGAGGTTTTAGTTAAAGGAAGATATGTATTTGGGTTTATCGGTTTAGCAGCCATGGTTCTTTATTTCTCAGCACATATTCAAGAAGGCGTAGCCATGTGGATGGGTATTACCTTTTTAATAGGTATGGTACTACTTATTCTTGATGGAAACTTTATTGGGGATGGGACTGTTGGAGGAGTAGGACTGCTATTAATGGTTGTTTCCCTAGCTTTACCTTCACCTACAATTATTTATGGAGTCTTTGTTGTAGCTGCCTTTATTATTGGGGCTGTTTGTGCATTGCTGTTCCCTAAATTTTTCCCTCGAAGAGACATGTGGTCTAAACTCATGCTAAAGGATACCCTTTCAAGTGAAAGTGGGTATAATTCCCTTAATGAAAGCTATCGAAGCTTGGTAGGCAAAGAGGGAGTAGCTGCTACAGATTTTAGACCCACAGGAACGATTAAAATTGACGAAGTGATTTATAGTGGGGTTTCTGAGGGACGTTGGATTAAAAAAGGCGCTAAATTAGTTGTAAGAGAGGTATCTGGAACAAGGATTTTAGTCGAGCCGATTGAGAGTGAAGAAGAGGAAGACATATCTTTTTAAACTTTTATGTTTAGAAAGGTTGAAAAAAAGGTACAGTTAGGTATAATAAGAATATAGCACTACATATTAAGGAGGAAATTAACATGGCTAAACACGAATTACCAGCACTACCTTATGCAAATGACGTTTTAGAACCTCATTTTGATGCTCTTACAATGGAGATTCATCATGACCGTCACCATGCAACTTATGTAAACAATCTAAATGCAGCACTAGAAGGACATGCTGATTTGCAAGGAAAATCTATCGAAGATCTAATTACAAATTTAGATGCTGTTCCTGAAGCGATTCGCGGAGCCGTGCGTAATAATGGTGGCGGGCACGCTAACCATACTCTTTTCTGGGAAATCCTTAGTCCAAACGGTGGCGGAGAGCCAACTGGAGAAGTTGGAGAAGCAATTACCAAGAAATTTGGTAGCTACGATAACTTCAAGGAAGAGTTTACTAAAGCAGGATTAACTCGTTTTGGTAGTGGTTGGGCTTGGTTAGTAGTTAACAATGGTGAGCTTGAAATCACAAGCACTCCAAATCAAGATAGCCCATTATCAGAAGGAAAAACTCCTATTCTTGGAGCAGATGTTTGGGAGCATGCTTACTACTTGAAGTACCAAAACAAACGTCCTGATTACTTAGCTGCTTTCTTTAATGTAATCAACTGGGATGAAGTTAACAAACGCTACGCAGCAGCTCGCTAATTGTAGCTACTCGTGCTATATAGTCTAATTTAATTAGACAGGATAAAGAATCGTCTTCAAACCTTTAGTAGGTTATGTAGACGATTTTTTGTTTTTGCTTACATGCATATCTTTCATAGCTATTTCAATTCTTGGCTTAGCTTTTAAGATACATCCAAGACCTACCTCTAGCTATCTCCATCTCAATAGCAACTCCAAAGAAATCAGATAAAGAAGTAGAATTTAATACGTCCTCCGTATTCGAAGCTGATATAATTTCACCCTCACGTAGAAGGAGTGTTTTTGTGAAAATTGGCAAAATCTCTTCAATATGATGGGTGACATATAGGATGGTAGGGGCTTGATCTGATTCGCTTATCCTTTCAATTGAGGTAAGGAGTTGTTCACGGGCTAAAAAATCTAAACCTGTACAAGGCTCGTCCAGTATTAGTAGACTTGGTGAAGCCATCAACCCTCTGGCAATCAGAATTCGCTGCTTTTCACCCTGTGAAAGATGACGATAGCTTCTATTTAAAAGATGCTCACAGCCCAGTTGACAAATTAGCTGTGTTGCTTTTTCTATATCCTCCTCTGTAATCCGATCATAAAGCCCAATTGAAGCAAATTTACCACTGACCACAACCTCTTCAACAGAATCCTCTTTGTGTAATCTTTCTTGGAGTGAAGAACTGACCCAGCCGATACGTTTCCTAATTTCAGCTATAGGATATGTACCGAATGTGTGACCAAGAACTTTCACAGACCCTGCACTTGGATAAACATAGCCATTGATCAAATTTAATAACGCTGTTTTACCAGCACCATTTAACCCTAATACAGCCCAATGCTCTCCAGCTCTCACTCTCCAATTCAGTTCATTTAATATCTTCTTACCGTTCCTTACTAGAGTGACATTATCTAAATGAATCATGCTGACCACAACCCTCTAAAGATTTATTATATTCTTTCAATTCCTTTTTAATTCTTCTATTTTCTCATATCTTGGGTAGATATTGAAGCATGTTTTTAAGCGTAAGCCTAGAAATTAAACGCTGTTTTATGTATCAATCGTAGCAGATTCAAATGATTGGAGGAATAATTGTTAAGGTAAAAAGGGAGAATAACAAGGACTTTCTATCAGGGGGAGACTCATGATGTACGACAAACTCCATGAAAACAAACTACATAAACATAAGCTGTATAAAATCAGTCGACTATTTTTAGGGGATGTTGAGCTACATAAGGATCTCACGCTTTTGCTGATTATAGGTGGACTTTATGCTCTTAGTAGCGCTCTTTCCAATACGTTTGTTAATTTATATATATGGAAACAAAAGAGCGACTATCTGACCATTGCTCTATACAATCTTTCCACCGTAATTGCTCACCCCATTGTGTTTGCTTTAGCAGGAAAATGGGCTAAAAAAATTGATCGGGTAATTGTATTAAGACTAGGTGTCTTTTTTTTGTCTGTTTTTTATTTGGTTGTTTTGTTGCTTGGAACAGGGGCAACAAAGTTTGTGCTCTTGCTAGGGGCTGTGCAGGGGATTGGTTTTGGTTTTTATTGGCTCGCATTTAATGTTTTAACCTTTGAGATTACGGAGCCAGAAACTCGAGATATTTTTAATGGATTTTTTGGCTTACTTGGTTCTTTGGCTGGTATGATTGGTCCTTTTTTAGCTGGATGGATTATTACAACGATGAAGGGCTTTAAGGGATACACTCTTATTTTCTCAATTTCTCTTGGTTTGTTTGTTTTAGCTGTAATCATGAGTTTTTTTCTA
The DNA here is from genome assembly GCF_030813115.1 of Bacillus horti. NCBI lineage: Bacteria > Bacillati > Bacillota > Bacilli > Caryophanales > Bacillaceae > Caldalkalibacillus > Caldalkalibacillus horti. The sequence goes on from NZ_JAUSTY010000023.1 coordinate 64,280, forward strand.
AACAGACGGAAAGCAGAAGGGAGCTACGAGTTATTTAAGGTTTTAACTTGGAGGAAGATATCCTCATCCTGGAAAAGGGTACTTCTTGCAAATGTGGCACTTGGCTTGCGTGAAGGTTCTTTTGTTTTTCTAATTACGATTTGGATATTTATTGCTGCTGGAACTGAAATGGCTTTAGGTACGTATAGCTTAGTGACGTCAGCTATCGCTTTTATTTTTTATTTTATAGCCGGCCGATTTATAAAAACACATCGCAGGAAGGTTTTCATTTTAATTGGTGCTATTATTCTGAGCTGTGCGATTTGGTTCATTGCTTTTGATGTAACGTACTCCAAGCTGTTGGTTTATGGGATTACAATATCAATCGCCTACCCGTTGATGCTTGTTCCTTTTGTATCAATGAGCTACGATGTCATTGGTCAGGCAAAAAATGCAGCAGAATGGCGAATAGAATATGTGGTCGGCAAAGAGCTGTTCTTAAACGCAGGGAGGCTGCTAAGCATTTTAATCTTTATTGCTGTTGTCTTGTTATTTGATGTGGAAAAAGCACTCCCTTACTATATTTTGTTTATCGGGAATACACAGCTGTTCATTTATTTATTTGCTCGAGGAGTTTTTCACAAATAAAACGCAAAATACTTGGCATTTCACTTTTACCTCATATAAAATAATGGGGAAGGTTATTTACGTGTTAAAAACGTGGCTGTAATCAAAAATGTTTACATAGATCGTTGCACAAACGTAATAACATCAGGAAAGGGGGAAGGTGTGTGGCTAAGAAAAACAAATCAAAATTCCTGTCATTTCGTCTAAATATCTTATTTTTATTGACGTTTATGTTGTTTGCCGCATTGATATTTAGACTTGGATTTCTTCAAATTGTACAAGGGGAAGAGCTAAGAGAGAAGTCTGAAAGACAGAACGTGCGAAAGGTATCTGTTGAATCACCAAGGGGCTGGATGATGGATCGGAATGGTGAGGTTTTGGTTCAAAATGTACCTGTCTTTACAGTTACTTATACAGAAAGTCATTCGCAGACTGAAGAGGAACGTAAAAGAATAGCCGAACATTTGGGTGGAATTATTGATATGGACCCGGAAGATGTTTTACATGAAATGAGTAGAGCTAGCTCGCCATTTTCTCCGACTAGAATTAAGCAGGATTTAACCTTTGAACAAATTTCAATGGTTGAAGAAAGTGCTGAAAGCCTCCCTGGCGTTGATATTATCATTGATCCCAAAAGGCAATATAATTATGACCGATTATTCAGTAATTTCTTAGGAAAAGTAGGACCTATTCAAGCTGACCAACTCCAAACTTATTTAGCGAATGGCTACAGAATGAATGAATGGGTAGGGACTAGTTATCTTGAGCTTCAATATGAGGAGCAGCTTAGAGGTACAGAGGGAACGATTGAGGTTGCGGTGGATAGCCAATTACGACCGATAGATGATCCAATTACTACACAGGGACAGCGTGGGAATGATCTTGTTTTAACCATTGATTTAAAGCTACAGCAGAAAATTGAAGAGGTTGTTGCACGAACAATTGAAGAGAACGAGCTTGTAACAGAAGCATACTTTGTTGCTATGGACCCAAATACCGGTGAGATATTAGGGATGACCAATGACGTCCGGACGATTGGAGCAGGTAGAACGTCCTATGCACCGGGCTCTGTAATAAAGATGGCTACAACGCTTATGGGATTACATGAAGGAATCGTGACTCCTCAAACTAGAATTAATGATGTTCCTATCCAAATAGGAAATTTAACAAAACGCTCTTGGAGAAACCTAGGAAGCGTTGATGCATTAAGAGCTCTGCAAAGATCGTCCAACATCTATATGTTTGAAATTGGCTTAGCGTTAAATAGTAGATTAAGCACACGTCAAGAGGCGTTTGATCGCGCTTTTTACTACTTTTCACAGTTTGGACTTGGTGTAAAGACAGGGATTGACCTTCCAGAAGAATACGATGGATATAAAAGTGATTCTACATTACTAGGGTTACTAGCTGACTTTATGATTGGTCAATACCATAACTATACACCATTACAACTTGCCCAATATGTATCTACGATTGCTAATGGAGGAAATCGACTTCAACCGTATTTAGTCAAAGAGATTCGTCGTGATGTATCTAACGAAGAAGACGGTTTGGGACAAATCATCATGGAGCGTAAGCCAAATATCCTGAATCGTATCGAGATGAGTGAAGAGCATATTAGATTGGTTCAACGTGGTATGGAATTAGTGACTGAAGGGGACGGAACTGGAGCTAGCATTTTCGGATCATTTCCTATAAAAGTTGCAGCTAAAACAGGTACAGCACAGACTGTTGAGGCAGATGGAAGCTTCGGTAATAACCACGTAACTTTAGTTGGATATGCACCAGCAGACGATCCTCAGATCGCTTTTGCAGCTGTTGTTCCTAAATCGCAGGTTACGCAGTCTCAGGGACAGATTTCCTTTGCTCAGGTCATTACAAGGGAGATTTTAGAAGAGTTCTTTGGATTGAATGATGAGGATACAGATGATTCAGAAGATGAAGCTGATGCAACGAATAACGAAGATGAGAATGACGAGGAAGAGTAGTTTGTAACTGAATGAGGTTAAATGCCCCTTAATAGTATTGAACTTATGTCTAAAAAGTCATGGGTCACTATTAAGGGGTTTTAGTATTAAAACAGACTATATTGTTTCTTGTGGTTAACGTAAAGTCGTGCGGATTCAGGTGTATGAAAAAGCTCTCTCTTACCATACTAAGTAGGAAACAGGAGGGCTGGTTATGAAAAAAGCTGAAACTCAAGTGCCACTTTCAACGCATTTTGATGAAAATATTACCTATCTACAAAAAGCACTTCGTGTGGATAAAAGCTTTGATATCATTCATCACAAGCTAGAGTATGGCGGTCGTAAATTTGCCATGTTTTTTGTTGATGGTTTTGCTAAGGATATTATTACACAAAGAGTGATGCAAGATTTAGCAGACCTTGAGGAGCAGGATCTCAGTAACAATCCAATAGAGTTTTTAGTTCGTACCGTTATCCCATATATTGAAGTTGAGACAACATCAGATTTAGAAGAAGTAATTGGTCAGGTTTTAGCTGGGCAAGCTGCTTTTATTGTTGAGGGCACTGACCAAGCTATTTTGTTAGATGTACGTGAGTATCCAGCCCGATCACCTGAGGAGCCGGATATTGAAAGAGTGGTACGAGGTCCACGTGATGGCTTTGTGGAAACATTGGTGTTTAACACGGCCTTAATCCGTCGTAGAATTCGAGATCGTTCTCTTTGTATGGAATATATGCAGGTTGGTCAGCGTTCAAAAACAGACATTGTGGTCGCCTATATGGATAGTATCGCTGACCCACAGCTAGTAAAGAAAATAAAAGATAAATTAAGTAAAATTGTAGTGGATGGACTGGCGATGGGTGAAAAAACGGTTGAAGAGTTTGTTTTTGGGCGCCATTTAAATCCGTATCCTCTAGTCCGATACACTGAAAGACCGGATACAGCAGCTATTCATTTGATGGAGGGGCATGTTCTGTTGATTATAGATGGCTCCCCAAGCATTATGATTTGTCCAACTACGTTCTGGCATCATTTGCAGCACGCAGAAGAATATAGACAAAAGCCTCTTGTTGGTGCTATTTTGCGCTGGGTAAGGTTTGTTGCAGTTATATCCTCTTTGTTTCTATTACCAGCCTGGTATTTAGTTTCTACAAACAGTTACTTGCTTTCTGAGCGGTGGAGCTTTATTGGACCTGAGGAAATAGGCAGCTTTTCATTACTTTGGCAATTCCTTATCGCAGAAGTAGGGATAGAAATTTTGCGTATGGCGGCCATCCATACTCCAAATGCTTTAGCTACAGCTTTAGGCTTAGTGGCTGCCATTCTTATTGGAGAGGTTGCTGTGGATGTAGGTGTTTTTTCAAAGGAAGTTATTCTATATATTGCTATTGCTGCTACAAGTACTTTTGCTACACCAAGCTATGAGCTTAGTCTGGCGAATCGTATATCACGGGTTTTCTTTCTCCTTTGTGCGGCTCTTTTTGGAGTGTGGGGATTCGTATTAGGAATTGTACTATGGTTTATTTACTTAACTGCAACTAAAGCTCTGTCCACACCGTATATGTGGCCTTTAGTCCCTTTTAATTTTAGTGCCTTATATGATGTTCTGGTACGTGCTCCTATTCCTCTAAAAAGAAGGAGACCTGATGTCCTGCACCCTCAAGATGAAACAAAATGAATGCACAATAAAAAAAGAGCTAAATTTGTCTTGATTTTTCCTCGGAACCGTGTTAAATTATTTTTTGTCGCATAAAAGATTTGCGGTATAAAAAGCAGTCAGTTATATAAAAAATGTTATTGACACAACAGGTGATTTTTGATAACATATGTAAATGTGACTGTCAGATGTTTTTTAGCTTTTAACATTCATTTTTGAATTCATTTTGGAGGGGTAGCGAAGTGGCTAAACGCGGCAGACTGTAAATCTGTTCCCTAAGGGTTCGGCGGTTCGAATCCGTCCCCCTCCACCATTTTTATGGCGATCGTGGCGAAGTGGTTAACGCATCGGATTGTGGTTCCGACATTCGTGGGTTCGATTCCCATCGGTCGCCCCATAGAATGTGATGGGCTATAGCCAAGCGGTAAGGCAACGGACTTTGACTCCGTCATTCCTTGGTTCGAATCCAAGTAGCCCAGCCATTATTTTGAGCCATTAGCTCAGTTGGTAGAGCATCTGACTTTTAATCAGAGGGTCGAAGGTTCGAGTCCTTCATGGCTCACCATTTACAAAGTAGCGTAAGCAGGACTCTCCTTATAGGTTCCCTCGTATTGATTTGAATAAGGGATAGTAAGGAAACGAGACTAGCTGACGCGTCGGAGTCCTTCATGGCTCACGACAATAACATGCGGGTGTGGCGGAATTGGCAGACGCACTAGACTTAGGATCTAGCGCCTTACGGCGTGGGGGTTCGACTCCCTTCACCCGCACCATTATTATTTAGCGATACTACGTTGATTTACTTCATAGCAAGCGTAGATCGTTGTACCTAGCGAAGCGGTTAGGTGCACCATTATTATCTAACGATACTACTTAGAATTTAACTCCTAGCGAGTGTAAGTCGTTGTAACTTATAATTCTATAGAAAAAGATTTGCGGGTGTAGTTCAATGGTAGAACTCCAGCCTTCCAAGCTGGTAGCGTGGGTTCGATTCCCATCACCCGCTCCATTTTATGGGCCTATAGCTCAGCTGGTTAGAGCGCACGCCTGATAAGCGTGAGGTCGATGGTTCGAGTCCATTTAGGCCCACCATATTATGGAAACAACTTTCTTGAAAAAAAGTTGTTGACTAGGCATTGTGATTCATGGTAAGATGGTTATTGTCGCTGCTGAGACAGCAGCACACTAAATGACATGAAACACATGTTGAATAAGCCAAGCCCATCAAAGGGTGAAGCAAAAAAATGAATCGTCGACTAAAAGCATCACGTCCTGTGAT
>NZ_JAUSTY010000024.1 GCF_030813115.1 Bacillus horti
ACCAATCAGTGACTGAACAGAAGCTGGCAGACCAATCAGTGACTGAACAGAAGCTGGCAGACCAATCAGTGACTGAACAGAAGCTGGCAGACCAAGTAGTGACCGAGCAGAAGCTTGGCAATCAAGCAGTGACTGAGCAGAAGCTGGCAGATCAATCGGTGACTGAACAGAAGCTAGGTGATCTAGCAGTGACTAGCTCTAAAATAAGGCCTGCGTCTATTCATGCACATCATCTACAAGGACAAATCATAGCTAATCAGCATCTAATGGACGGAAGTATTACATTTCCAAAACTGGCCTTCCAACCTGTTATCAGTCAGGATAAATCTGGACCATCCATTCAGCAATACGGAGTAGTTCCTTTTGAATTCACCGATCATTCTGAGGATGCTATAGAAATTCTTGTTCAATTAAACCAGCCATTTGCCGATGAGCATTATGTCATTGTAGCGAATACCAACCATCAGGATTTCTATGCTGTAATTGTAGAGCAAACAAATTTGAGTGCTCTAATCAAAGTAGTTCGATTAAAAGCAAGCAATACAATGAATGGTCTAGTAAATTGGATCGCTATGGGGACATATGTAAACATGTAGTTCCTGCTCGTAAGCAGGATATACAAATAAAGAAGCTCCTCAGCATGTAGGAGCTTCTTGGTCTAGTAACTAACGTATCTCATTGGTTGGGAGATCATCTTTTGCAGGAAGAGTCGGCATTGAACTAGGAACAGCAATAGGAGGGCTTTTTCTGAGTCGTTTATAAACTGAGCCTATATAGATTCCCGTAATAATTAGAATTAAAGCAATAGCATAAATCCACTTTAGCTGTTCATTTAAGAAAATAGCAGCAAAAACCAAGCTACTTAGAGGCATTAGATTCAAAAACATAGTTGTTCGACTTGGCCCAATTTCTTTAATTCCTATGTTCCATAGCGTTGTACAAAGGGCTGTAGCAGCACTACCTGAAAAAAATAAGACAAAGTAAGTAAAGCCCGATACTTCATAAACAATGGGTTGACCAGCTAGTGGTGCAAAGGCCCATGCTATGAGTAGCATAAGAGCACCAAGCACATGACTGAACGTAGTAATAGTGAGAATATCTACATCTTCTGCTGCTTTTTTAATTAGAAGTCCTCCTGCCACATAAGAAAGCATAGCAAGGAAGATGATAGAATCTCCAAGAAATACGGAGGAGCCTTCTGCTGCTGGCTGTCCGACAACAATAATAACACCAAAAAACCCCAAGCCTACTCCAATGAATTTTTTCCATTCAAATTTTTCTCCCATAAAGACCATAGCTAAAAGAATTGTTGTCAAAGGGTTTAAAGCTAGAATTAAGGATGCCACTGATCCAGTTGTTAATTGAAGACCCTGAGCCATCCAAATTTGGTGAGCGAAAATAGAAGTTAGAGCAATTAAGCTAATATAGATCCAAGATTTCTTACTCATCGAGCGTAGTGCTGGCTTCCAGTAACGCGAGGTGAAAAATAATAAAAAGATAGCGGCGATGACGATTCTCCAAGCAGCAAGCTGAATTGTAGGAAAGATTGTAGAGAGATATTTAATCATAATAACATTTAAGCCCCAAATGACCGTAACCGAGCCTAGTAGGATAAAAATATATAGTTCTGATCTGTTCTTAAGCATGGTGTTTTCTCCTTATAGATGTGCTCAATATAAATGTGCTATTTATAGATGTTCAACATTTACATTTAATTCATATGTTTTCATTCTTTCGATCTTCGAAATTTATACCATAAGTCAAGATAAATGTCTATATAAAAGAAAGGGTTGAGGGTTAAAGAATGGCTCTATCTATTACCATTATTACGCCAGGGACTTTTCCAATCCCAGCAGCAAAAACAAGCTCTGTTGAAAACTCAATCATGCATGTCGCCCCTTACTTAGCAAGTAAAATGAAGGTCAATGTACTTGGTAGGAAGTTTGAAGTGAATCCCGCTTCTAAAACAATTGGTGGGGTTATGTATAAAAATATAAGCTGTAGGCAGAGAGATTTTATTCAAAAAGCCACAGAACATTGTATGAAATATCCAGCATCTATGATTCAAATTGAAAACAGACCCAAGTACGTTCTGCACGTTAAAAAAAAGCTCCCTGAAGCAAATGTTTGGCTTTCTCTTCATTCCATCACTTTTTTACAGCCTCATAAAATTAAAGCAAAGGAACTAGGAAATGCTCTTCGCCTAGCAGATAAAATTATTGTAAATAGCCAATTTCTAAAAACGTATGTGCTTTCTCTTTTTCCAGACCTAGAGGAAAAAGTATGTGTTAATTACCTTGGTGTAGATGAGCAGAGATTTACTCCTCAATCATTGCATTCTAAAAAAAGGGCAAAATCAATTCAAAAGCTAGGTCTAAAAGGGAAAAAAATGATTTTGTATGTAGGAAGGCTATCCCCTATTAAAGGTCCTCATCGTTTGATAGAAGCTGTACATCAGTTAAAGAAAACATATCCTCATTTTGTCCTATTTCTCGTTGGGGGACAGATTTTACAAACAAATCAAAGCAGCCCTTATATTGTAAAGCTGAGGCGTATGGCTAGGAAGAGCAGAAATCACATTCGATTCGTGCCTTTTACCTCATATAATGAAATTGCAAAATGGTACCAATTAGCAGATGTAGCTGTCGTTCCCTCTGTTGGTCAAGAGGCGTTCGGATTAGTGAACTTAGAGGCACTCTCTTCTGGTGTCCCTGTCATTGCTTCTGATACGGGAGGTATTCCAGAAATTATTGTGCACAAGAAAAATGGATTATTGGTTCCCCTAAACAATCATGTTACAAACCTTGTTAAAGCGTTAAAAGAGCTATTGTCTAATGCCCCACTAGCTGAAGAACTTGGAGGGTGGGGGAGAAAGCAAATTGTGGAGCGCTTCACTTGGAAAAGCACCGCAGATAGGCTTTACTCCCTTTATAAGTCAGAATTAGTACAAACTTAATTTCTGTGGGCTTTCTTTAATGCTGCGATGAACGCAGGGTCTGGAATTTCTGAATCTGAAAACCATGAATTGTTTTTGGGTACAGTAATTTCATGTGTAGGCGGTACAGGTGTATGAATATCAGAAATAGGGAGCTTTATTCTAGAGCTTACTTCTTCATTAAAATCTAGCTCGTGATCATTAGAATCTATCAATTCTAGAGCTGTATGTTTTACCGCACGTTCATAGATGTCTAATGTTTTTTGGGCTAGTGTACTCGGAGCCCATTGCTTCAATCCCCATTGTTTCCCTTGACGAGCTATTTTCTTTCTGCGTTTGGGATAGGTTAGGGCATAATCTATACGTTTTGCTAGCTTTCGGCTATTTCTGTTCGGGAAAAGCAAGCCTGTTTTTCCACTGTAAATCATCTCCGGTATACCACCAGCATTTGAAGCAATAACAAGCTTACCCGCAATTTGCCCTTCCATCACAGTAAATGGATGATTATCTTGGATCGATGGTAAAACTAGAATATCGCTTCTGCGAATTAATTGAGGAACATCATCCCTATCTCCTAGAAAATAGATATGACGCTCAAGATTTAATCGCCTGCTAAGGCTTCGAAGGCTGTGCATAAGATGTCCATCACCTACGAGCAGGCATACAAAATCTGATCTTTTTTTCTTAAGGAGAGCTAAGGCTTCTAGTAATATATGATGTCCTTTAACGTGAACCATTCTAGCGACGCAGAGTAAGATTGTTTTGCGTTTTGAAATGCTTGGAAAATGGTTAGAAATCGGAGATCGGTACTGCTGCATAAATTTCTTGATGTCTATCCCGTAGGGGATAGTACTGAGCTGAGAGGGTGGAACATTAACCTTTTTATCTGTGAAAAGTCTTGTTAGCCAATAAGTTGGAACGATTGTCCTTTGAGCTGCTGTAGCCCCATACAGCTCCTCGGAATGAACGTATTTCCAAGCGATAGATTTCGTAGATTTAATGTTACCTGCAATTCTATGCTCTGAGGCCAAAAAACCATGTATGGTAGAAACAAGTGGTACATGATCAGGCTTTACACGTGCCAGAGCTCTAGAAGAAATAATATCTTGTGCATGAATAATATCGTACTGCTCAAGATTAAAAAGGGAAAGAGCCAGTTCAAATGAGTACCTTTCAATTTCTCTCCAACGAATCCAGCTTTCTACATAAGGCTGATTTTGTTCATAGTATTGAAAGACGATTTCATAAACAGCCTTTTTAATCTTAGATTTATCAACAAATTGACCATTGGTAAGCATATAAATCTTATCGTTTTTTTTCGTGTAATGGGCAAGCACGTCCACCTCATGACCATTTCGAATCAGTTCATCTCGCAGGACATTAATATACGTATTTACTCCTCCAACATGAGGTAGAAACCAGTACGTAACTAGAAGGATTTTCACTGTCATCTCTCCTTAAATACGTTCTTCTAAAGCTTAATAACAGGACAAACGAGCTTTCCTTCATTTATATGCAAAAATCACAGGGCAAGTGTAGGCATGTCTCTATTTTTTTAGTAATGATAGATAACTATTTTTAAAAAAATAATATGAATAACCATGTCCATCTCTTCTTGTTTTCATAGAAATAGAGTAGACAGACTTTAGAAAGGAATGGTCATCGTGCGCTATGATCAGCAGACATCCATACATGTTGCTATAGTTGGGCTTGGATACGTGGGACTACCTTTAGCTAGACTTTGCGTAGAGAAAGGGTTACGTGTAACAGGAATCGACATTGATTCTAGTAAATTAGCCCACTTAAGTGAAGGGAAAAGCTATCTAACAGATATGACTGATCGGCAAATCAAACAGCTGACCGAAGGACAATTCTTTAACTGGACTGATCAATATGATGACCTACGGAATTGTGATGCCTGTATTTTATGTGTTCCTACCCCACTAACTGAACATGCCTACCCGGATTTAAGCTACTTGCAGTCAGCCGTAGAGAGCGTTTCACCACTAATGAAGAGAGGACAATTAATTGTCTTGGAAAGCTCTACATTTCCAGGAACAACAGAGGATATTGTGCTTCCTATTCTTTCGAGAAATGGTGCTAAATTAGGTGAGGATTTTTACTTGGGATATTCTCCAGAACGTATTGACCCAGGTAACACTTCCTTGGAGCTTCAGGATATTCCTAAGGTCATAAGTGGACAGACTGCACATTGCCAAAAGAAAATCTATGAATTATATAGCCTTTTATTTCGAAATCTAGTAGAGGTATCTACACCTAAGGTAGCTGAGCTAACTAAGCTTTTAGAAAACTCTCAGAGATTCATAAATTTAGCGTTTATGAATGAAATGGCTGTCATTTGTCATGGATTAGATCTTAATATTTGGGAAGCCATTGAAGCTGCAAGCACAAAGCCATATGGCTTTATGACTTATTATCCAGGACCAGGTATTGGGGGACATTGCATTCCTGTTGATCCCTTATATTTACAATGGAAAGCGAAAGAGAAGGGGTTCACTACGTCCTTCATTCATTTATCCAAAAGCTTAAATGATCAAATGCCGGTCTATATTGTTGAACGAATCTTGCAATTGCTGTTCTCTAAGCAGCAAAAGGATAACTATAAGGTACTAGTGATAGGTGTCTCATATAAAAAAGATGTCAATGATACCCGTGAATCTACTTCTATTATGGTGATGGAACAATTACTCCAGCAGAAGAACATTGCTGTTAGCTTTCATGACCCTCTGGTTCCACAAATCAAGCTGAAAGGGTCTATCTATCGAAGCGAAGAGCTGACAGTGAAGGTGATCAAGCAGGCAGATTGTGTTGTTATTTTAACGAATCATTCCACTGTCCATTATGACAGTATCTTAAGGTATGCCTCGATCATTTTTGATACTCGGTATACGTTTAAGCAAAGTCATCCGTCTGTAGTGAGATTATGAGGAGTGAGAAAAGATGAAAATCCTTGTGACAGGTGGAGCAGGCTTTATCGGTTCTCATTTAGTGGACAAATTACTTGGAGAAGGTAACGAGGTATGGTCTTTAGATGACTTATCAACTGGAAAAAGCTCTTTCACGAGCCATTTATCAGGACATTCAAGCTATCATTTTGTAGAAGGAAGTACTCTTAATAAAGAGCTTCTACAAAGCTTGATTAACGAGGTGGATAGCGTTTACCATCTTGCTGCAGTTTTAGGTGTGAAGAATTGTGTAGATGACCCGCTTAAAGTGATTAAAGGGAATATTGATGGAACAAAAAATGTGTTAGAGGCAGCATTTTCCTACGGAAAAAAGGTGATTTTTTCTTCAACATCTGAGGTGTATGGAAAAAACAATCATCTTCCATTTCATGAGGATGATGATCGAGTGTACGGTTCAGCTGCTAGGCATCGTTGGTCTTATGCAGTTGCAAAATCATTGGATGAACATCTTTGCCTAGCCTATGCTAAAAAAGGCTTGCCAGTTACGATTCTAAGATACTTTAATACGTATGGACCCAGAGCAACTTCTTCAGCTTACGGTGGAGTCATCCCTAGATTTATTATGGCCGCTCTATTGGGGAAGGACATACAGGTTTACGGAACTGGTGAGCAGACAAGATGCTTCACATACATCGAGGATACAGTTGCGGCAACCTATCTAGCCATGAATGCTAAGGCGAATGGCTGTATTATTAACATCGGTAATCATCAACAAATATCTATTTATGAGCTTGCCCATATCATTAAGTCGATGACTCATTCAACATCAAGAATTGTTCAGCTATCTTATGAAAAAGCCTACGGGATAGGATATGAAGACATGCTCAAGCGTCAGCCTGATAATACTAGAATGAGAGAGATACTAGGCTATGCACCAAAAATAGGGTTGCTTGAAGGGTTAAAAAGGACAATCGATTGGTACAAATTACGAGGTGCAGAATAATGAAGGTGCTTGTAACTGGTGGTTCCGGATTTATTGGATCTCATATTGTAGATTTGCTTCTAGAGGAAGGATTTAAGGTCATAGTAGTAGATAATTTGTCTACTGGAAATCTAGGTTTCTTGCCATCTAATGTGCCTATCTATCCTATCGATATATGTGATGAACGAATTGATCGTGTGTTTGCAGCAGAAAAACCTCAGATTGTCATGCATCAAGCGGCTCAGATTGATATTTCAAAGTCGATTAAAAAGCCTGTATTAGATGCTAAAATTAATATTTTGGGAACCATTAACTTACTTCAAACTGCTACAAAGCATCATGTACACAAATTTATCTATGCCTCCACCTGTGCCTCCTATGGCGAGCCTAATAGCTCACTGATTACAGAGGATCACCCCACCATTCCCATCTCATTGTATGGAAATTCTAAATATCTAGGTGAAAAGTATGTAGAGACCTTTCACCGTTTATATCAGATGGAATACTCCATTCTGCGATATGCCAATGTGTATGGTCCAAGACAGGGGAGCAAGGGTGAAGGTGGAGTTGTTTCAATCTTTCTAAAGAACATGTTAGATAATAAGGCACCTGTTATCTTTGGAGATGGTAAGCAAACCAGAGACTTTGTGTACGTGAAGGATGTAGCTAGAGCAAATGTAGCAGCTATTTCCAACGGTGCGGGAAAGACGATGAATATTAGCACAGGGATCGCTACTTCCATCCTACAGCTCTATGAAAAACTTCGAGTACACACTGGTTTTGTTGAACCAGCTCAGTACAGAGAGATTAGACAAGGAGATATTCTGAATAGCTGCCTTGATCCAACTCAAGCCTATAATTATTTAAAATGGACGCCAAAATACACGTTTGACCAGGGAATTAATGAAACCATTATGTTTTATAGACAATAAAATATAGAAATGTTGATGTTAGAGCAGTGTTCATAAATTTGATTTGATCAGAAGCCTATACAGCCATCTGATCAAAATAAAGGATTTGAGAAAATAGATGATAGGAATTCTGCTTAGATTTGCCATGCTACAGCGTGTTATTATGGGAACAGAGAGAAATGAAAATATTGAGTATTATAAGAAATTAGCGGTTGAACATCAAGTTGATGTTTTGTTCTATTGTACCGGCAGGATAGGTCAAAAAAAGGTAAGAGGCTATAAATATTCTTATAAAACACAATCCTTTCACCGGAGCCACGTAGACATTCCCAAGGTGAACTTGGTCCGAACGATTCTTAGTACAAGCCAATATTTTTTACTCAAGAAAGTAGCAGCAAAGTATTCAGTTATATTTTTAAATTTGGTGAAAGGAAGAGACAAATACAAGGTCTATACCTACTTAAAGAAAATGCAGGATATTAAGGACAATATTCCTGAAACGGCAAGGTTATCGTACAGAAAGTTATTGTTCGGTTTGAAGGAAAGTAAGAAGGTAGTTCTAAAGCCTAGCTCAGGGTCTTTAGGAAGAGGAATCTATACCATTGAGCGTTTTAATTATCACTATCTGGTATCGTTTATTTCTAACGGAAAACAAAAGAAAACAAAATTACCATTGTATAAACTTAATGACTTTTACAAGAGCTGTTTCAGCTCGGGCAAAATGTATCTCATTCAGCCATATCTCCATTTTAAGCTGTATGAAGGGAAAAAATTTGACGTGCGCACCTCTGTACAGAAAGGTCACAATGGTCAATGGTCTGTTACTGGTATTGTGACAAGAGTAGCGGGTGGAAAGAAGTTTGTAACTAATGTTGCCCAAGGGGGAAAGGTTGTAGCTTATAAAAAAGTTGAAAGCACTTTATCTCCTGAAATTAAAAATAAAATATATGCCTTAAGCTTACAAATTGCTCAGCATATAGAGACATTAAACCCTTCCACTATGGATTTAGGCTTAGATATTGGAATAGATGAACAAGAGCAGCTATGGTTTATTGAAGCTAACTATTGTGATCAGAGGTACGCGTACAAGGAATCTATGAATTTTGCGATGTGGGAACGTTCTTATAGGTATCCTTTTGAATATGCACTTTATATCTATAAGAAACTGAATAATAAGGCAAAACGTTTTTATGAAGTGATGGAATCTCAAAAACAAAAATCTGGTGGCAAAGAAATTGCTCATGAATGTGCAGAAGTGCTTAAGGAACATCATGAAAACTTAGAGAATGATGGTAAAAATAAAGATGAAAATCAAGAAATAGGGCAGGAGGAAGAACGGTTTAAAAGAAGTACACTAATAAATTGGAATGAGCTTAAAAATGAAGAAGAATAGAAAACACGGAGAATCCCCATCTATTACGAAATAAATGAGGGATTCTTATTATTTCTTGTTGAAGCTACTGCTTAAGACTTTTTCCATGATACCTGGGAAAAGACTATACAATTTACTGCCCATTTCCATCCATGATGGGAGGTTCACTTCTCGTACAGGTTTATGTATAGTGTGAATCACTTTTTGAGCAACTTTTTCAGGTTTAAGCATAAATCTCTCTATGTTCCTCGTGTATTCTCCACTGATATCAGCCTGATCAAAGAATGGAGTTTGGATAGGACCAGGATTTACGGCTGTCACGTGGATACCTTGTTCTTTGAGCTCATGCCTCAAGCTATTTGTAAAGCCTAATAAGGCATGTTTACTTGCCGAGTAAGCAGTTGACTTTGGAGTTCCGATTTTTCCAGCCTGCGAAGCGATATTAATAATATGACCATGTTTTTGTTTGAGCATCATAGGTAGGATAAGCTTAGTACAACGTACTACACCTAAATAATTTACATCCATCATTTGTTCAAACTCAGAAATTGGTGCATCAATAAAGCTTCTGAAAATACCAAAACCAGCATTATTTATCAATACATCAATCTGCGGATGGCTTTCTGAAATAGATTGAAAGACTTGCTGAAGGCTTACATAATCAACTACATCCGCTGTATAATACGGGGCGTGTTGCTTTGTCCGAGATTGGATATTCTCCTGAACCCTTTTTAGCTTTTCCTCAGAGCGTGCTACAAGAATAGGTGTCCCCCCATGCAAAGCGATTTGCTTAGCCATTTCTTCGCCTAACCCACTCGAAGCTCCAGTGATAATAATCACCTTATTCTCACACTTTTTCATGGCTTCTCCTTTTCTTATATAAGGTATTCACACTATTGATTACTAGTTTATCACGTTCTTTTCAATTCTGTAATCATTAAAAACGAAGACTTATCTGCTAGTCATAGCGAAATCCTTCATTTTTCTTACAGCCTAAGGACGTATAAAATTTGATACAACTTCTTTAAATTTCATACGTTCTGGCTGCAAGGAAAGCTTCCTCTAATGAGGGCTAGGCAACCTCTGAGAAAAGGCTTCTATACAAGCTTTCCTTATACGATCTACCTCGGAATTTACAAATGCTGATAGTATAAAAAAATGTAAATCAGAATAATAATGATTTACAAAACTAAATAGGCAAGTTATAATAGTCAACGAACATAAATCGTTATGATTATTATTTGAGTAGAATAACATAGTATACGTAATTTACATAGCTACGGTATACGTGAAATAAGTGGAGGGAAGAGAGAATGGAATCTCTAAGAAAAGAAAGAAGAAAAGTAATGTTGCATAGGAAGGAAAGAGGATCATCTAGGCGTCTATCGTTTGTTTTAGGTAGCATGTTACTGATTTTTGCTCTCATTGTAGTGGGGTGCTCTACACAAGAGCAAACGTCAGAGCCTGAAAGCTCAAATGTGGGAGAAATTGAGGAAACGATTAAAATTTTCACTACTGTTTATCCTGTGCATTATTTTGCTGAGCAAATCGCAGGAAGCCGTGCGGAGGTAAGGAGTTTGATTCCGGTAGGAGTTGACCCACATGATTTTGAGCCTACAGCAAGGGATATTATGGCCTTAAGTGATGCTGATATGTTTATTTATAATGGGGGAGGCTTTGAGGGCTGGATTGAAAGGATCGTAGAATCTGTGAATAATGATTCTCTGGTATGGGTCGACTCAACAGAAACACTAACATTATTAACGAATGAGGAAACAGGTCATATTCATGATGACCATGATCACGGCCATCATGGGGATGCTCATGGAACAGAAGAAGACGATCATGATCATGACCATCACGGAGATACTCATGGAACAGAAGAAGACCATGATCACGACCATCACGAGGATGCTCATGGAACAGAAGAAGACGATCATGATCACGACCATCACCATCATGGTGAATTTGATCCACATGTTTGGCTTGATCCAACTTTAGCGAAGCAACAAGCAGAAGCTATTAAAAATGCTTTAGTTGAGCTTGATCCTGAACATGCTGAGGAATACGAAGCCAACTTTGAGCAAATGGTTAGTGAATTTGATGCTTTAGATGCTGCCTTCAAGGAATTAGTAGAAAGTGTTAATCGGACTGATTTCATCGTAGCTCACGCAGCGTATGGATACTTATCAAACCGCTATGGTTTAAATCAGATTGCTATTTCAGGTTTAGATCCATCACAG
This sequence comes from Bacillus horti, assembly GCF_030813115.1. Classification (NCBI taxonomy): domain Bacteria; kingdom Bacillati; phylum Bacillota; class Bacilli; order Caryophanales; family Bacillaceae; genus Caldalkalibacillus; species Caldalkalibacillus horti. Next base: position 11,371 of record NZ_JAUSTY010000024.1, read on the forward strand.
GAGCCGAGCCCAAGACAATTACAGCAAATTATTGAATTTGCAGAAGAGAATGAAGTACAATATATCTTATTCGAGAATTTTGTTTCGACGAAAGTCGCTGAGGTTGTACAAGAGGCCATTGGAGCCGAGTCATTAGTCATCTATAATTTAGAAGCTATAACGGAGGAGGAACAATCTCAGGGTGAGAATTACTTTACTTTGATGCATAGAAATGTCGAGGTATTGAAAATCGCTCTAGATTACTAATAAATCATGAATAAACAAGTAGCTGTACCCACTATTGAATTGAAAAACGTTAGCTTTGATTATGATTCAAAAACAAAGGTTTTGGATCAAATCGACTTAACAATGCCTCAGGGAGATTTCCTGGGCATTGTTGGACCTAACGGTTCTGGAAAGTCCACATTAGTCAAACTAATTCTGGGGCTTCTTTCTCCAACCGCTGGAGAGGTCAAACTCTTTGGTCAACCAGTAACAGCCTTTAAACAATGGAATAGAATTGGCTATGTTTCTCAAAAAGCGAATAGCTTCAATAGTGGATTCCCTGCTACTGTTTTTGAAGTCGTAGCGTCTGGTCTTTTTGGTAAAGCTGGATTATTCAAATGGTTGAACAAAAAGGATCATGCCAAGATTTTACGTACTTTAGATATGGTTGGTATAAAGGATCTTGCTAGCCGGAATATTGGTAAGCTATCAGGAGGGCAGCAGCAACGAACATTTATTGCTCGTGCTTTGGTAAGCAATCCTGATATTCTCATTTTGGATGAGCCTACTGTAGGTATTGATTCAGAGTCTGTAGATCGGTTTTATGAACTATTGGAGCACTTGCATGGTCATCTAGGAATATCTATCTTATTGATCAGTCATGATATTGGTGTTATAACAAATAAAGTAAGCCAAGTAGCCTGCTTAAATAAAAAGATTCATTTTCATGGAGATCCAAAGGATTTTACTCATAATCAGGAGGCTATTCTATCTACAGCTTATGGACATGATGTTCGCCTTCTCGAACATTCGCACTAGAAAGAGGATAGAGAGATATGATTGAAGCAGTTATACAATATGAATTCTTACGCAATGCCTTACTATCAGGCATGATTATAGGTTTTTTGGCCCCCTTAATAGGGGTTTTTATCGTAGTTCGAAGGCTTTCTATGATTGCTGATGCTCTTTCTCATGTTACGCTGTCAGGAATTGCCTTTAGTATGCTTTTAGGAAAGTACTTTGCTTTCTTTTCGGCTGCTACATTAAATCCTATTTTTATGGGGATGGCGTTTTCCGTGGCTGGTGCGCTTAGCATAGAAAAGCTAAGAACAAGCTATAAGCACTTTCAGGAGCTTTCCATACCCATTATTTTATCAGCAGGAATTGGCCTTAGCGCGATCTTTATCTCTGTGGCCAATGGGTTTAATACGGATTTATTCACGTATTTATTCGGGAATATTCTAGCCATTAGAAAATCAGATCTACTAACTATTCTTATCATTGCCATCGTCGTTGTTGCGATTATTCTTCTAATTTATAAGGAGCTATTCTCAATTTCATTTGACGATGAGCATGCACGAATTTCAGGCATCCCTCGTAAAATGATTAATTTCTTATTTATTGTGATGGTGGCTGTAGTGATTGCCTCAGCCATGAAGATTGTAGGGATATTGCTAGTATCCTCTCTAATGGTGTTGCCGGTAGCCGCCAGCATCAAAATTGCTAAAAGCTTTAAGCAAACGATCTTTTACTCTATTTTGTTCGGTGAAATATCTGTTTTACTAGGTTTGTTCATCTCCTATCAATTTGACTGGGCCTCAGGGGGAACGATTGTTGTCACATCTTTGCTTATTTTACTAGTGATAATGGCTTTCAAGCGTTGGATTCTTAGGGTGGATGATTGATTTTACTAGTTTTTAAGGATAAAATGACATCAACTACAGTAGATAATACAGTACGTTTTATGGGACGAATCTATAGAAAATAGGAATCTTTTGTTCTAGGGCAGGTGAATAAGAATGAATGTTGAACAAGCGTTAAGCACTCTAAAAAAGAATGGTTACAAATATACAGGAAAAAGAGAAGAAATGGTCAGAGTGTTTGCTCGGGAGAAGCGTTACGTATCGGCTAAGGATATGCTTGAATTTATGAAGTTTGATTATCCGAATATTAGCTTTGATACGATCTACCGCAACCTTTCTTTATTTAGTGATCTAGAGATCATTGAATCCACAGAGTTAAATGGTGAGCGTATTTATCGTTTAGCTTGTGAAACGGAGCAGCACCATCATCATTTAATTTGCACTCTTTGTGGCAGAACGAAGAAGCTAGACATGTGTCCGATGAATGCTGTCATTGGAGAACCAACAGGATTTACAATTACCGGTCATAAATTTGAAATTTATGGCTATTGTGAAACCTGTGAGGTTCAAGCATGAAGCCTCTATATGAGAAGGAAGGTAAGAGCTCCTTCTTAAAAGGAATCGGACCTGATTTTATTGGAATAAGCCTACTTGCTCTATTCCTACTCCTTTTCTTTAATCGTGATGCGCTTAAAGGGGGAGATCTATTCTTTTTCGTATCTGACTCTTTTTTAAGCGTTAATACGATTTTTCTAAGTATAGTTATTGAAGCGATTCCCTTTATATTATTAGGTGTGTTTTTCTCAGCACTTATCCAAATTTTTGTCCATGAAGATATGATCAAAAGATTTCTACCCAAAAATGCTTTTGTTGCTTTGTTACCAGCCACCCTTTTGGGAGCTATTTTTCCTGTTTGTGAATGTGCCATTATCCCTGTTGTCAGGCGATTAATCAAAAAAGGGATGCCCTTACATGTGGGTGTAGTATTCTTAGTAGCTGCTCCTATCCTTAATCCTGTCGTTTTTGCATCTACTTTCTTTGCTTTTAGAACCGATATGACAGTAGTTTATAGTCGTATGATTGTAGCATTTATTTTAGCCATAATTATTGGTGGCATTCTTTATATTCTTTACAAAAATTCCAATCAGATTAGAGAGTCTAAAGCTACTCCCCACACACATATACATGTACATAGTGGGCATGATTCGCAGCAAGTATCTGAGAAAAGCTTCACCCAGAAATCCATTCAAAAGCTTAAACAAACTATGTATCACGCTACAGATGAATTTTTTGATATGGGGAAATATTTAATTGTTGGAGCTTTTATAGCAGCATTATTCCAGACATATCTAGATAGGCAAATTTTATTATCCATCGGTTCGGATGATGTTTCTGCCCCTTTAGTTATGATGTTATTTGCTTATGTTCTATCCCTATGCTCGGAGGCTGACGCCTTTGTTGCTGCATCCTTTGGTTCCACATTTTCAACAGGTTCGATCGTGGCATTTTTAGTGTATGGTCCAATGATTGATCTGAAGAATACGATTATGTATTTCGCTTATTTCAAAAAGGGCTTTGTTATTTCCTTTATCATTACGGTAACAATTACTGTGTTTTTAGCCGTCATGGTGCTACAATGGTTCTTTATTTAGGCGTTATACATTGGGAAAGGGTTTGATTATACATGCATAACCATCAAAGGGAAAAAGCGGGTTTTCATGCTTTCCTAAGAGGAATTATTCTTTTCGGTTTTACAATGCTACTATTAGGCTTTATTATTTCAGGAAATATCACGTATTATATTGCTCCTAAGATGATGCCTTTCATCTATTTTGCTGTTATTTCATTTTTCCTTTTAAGTATTGCTCAAATCTGGAGGAGTACTTCAAAAGGGCAGGAGGATGAATGTGATTGCGAGGGTGATCATCAACTTCCTACAGCTAACTGGAAGAAGGTAGGGATATATTCTATCTTTGTTTTACCCCTTATCATGGGCTTTGTTCTACCTGACAAGGTTCTAGATAGCTCAGTTGCGGCTAACCGTGGGGTACAGCTAGGTGCAGGGGTCTATTCAAATTCGAATGCTAATCCAGCTGCAGAAACGAGTAGCTTAGGAGCTTCAACAGCAGCAATTAAAGTGTCAGATGAGGTTAATCAAAATCAGAATGCAGTAGCTCAAGAGGAAGAGGATATTGATTATATGGAGCGTATAGAGGAATTAATGGATCAAAAGAATGAAGATGATGATATTGAACATTTTACAATCGAAGATCAATACTCCAGCGAAGGATTCTTTGACTATTATGATGAGCTAGTAGCTGAGATATTAACAAATGACACCATTATTGTGACAGATGAAAATTATTTAGATATGATGACAGTTCTTGATTTATATCTTGATGAATTTATAGGTAAAACCATTGAGATAAAAGGTTTTACATACAGAGAGCCTGAGATGGCACAGGATGAACTGGTTGCTGCTCGCTTTTCAATGACTTGCTGTACGGCCGATTCAACCGTTTATGGTCTACTTGTCAAAGGAGAGCAAACAAGGCAGTTTGACAATGACACTTGGATTATAGTAACAGGGACCATTGAAGAGACATTATATAACGATTGGCCAATTCCAATGGTTAGGCTTAACTCCGTTCAAGAAATCGATGAGCCTGATACGCCGTATGTCTATCCAAATTACTATTAAGGCCAGTCTTACCAAGATTAATTGGTAAGAATTTAACCGATTAGCTTCCCCCTTAGCCGAGAAGAATAAGGAATCAAGGGGGGAAGTCAAATGGAAAGACCGGCTGTAAATTGTACCGTGTCCAATTGCACGTATTGGGATGAAGGTAATAAGTGTGGAGCAGATTCAATTCTTATTCATATTGATCAGCATGCCAATGAGGATTATGAAGTTGAAGCTGGTAAGATTATCGGGGAAGATGATTATGAAATAGAAGCAAATTCTGTTGCTAACACTTGCTGTCATACGTTTAAGCCTAGAAGCTAAGCTCTTTCGGAAAGCAGAACAGAAGACGCCTACTCCAACATAGAGGAGTAGGTGTCTTTTTCATATGCTTTAGCGACACTGATTATATCTGAAAAGACGTTCGTTATATGGGAAAGCATGCACTTTGACACACATTCTTCAAAATGTAATGTGTAAATCACTGGGGATATGGGGTAATTAGAAAATAACAAGGATTTCATGAGGTAATGGAAGGCTAAAGTGTAAAAAATAGTGGCATACAAACTAAAAGTCCAAATGAAGTTATGGCATATCTTTCAAAGGTGAATTTTCGTACACGAGGTCATACTAAGGAAGCAACAAAAATTTAGATAGAGGAAGTGAGGGACAACAAATGGATGACAGAAAAAGGACGGATTTGCCTCATGACCAGGTTGCACAGGATAATGATGGGTTTACTTCTTCCGAAGGGGATTATAGCTCTTCAGAGTTTGATGAGAAAAGAGAGACGAGCTTAGATGATTCTCCATACGCTGCTGAGGTAGACAGAGATTCTGATGAATCAGGATACTACGAAAATGATTTTTTAACCGGAAAAACGTATTTCTCTCCCGAGGATTATAATGAGGAATCAGCTGCTGAAATTGCTCCACCTTTAAATCGTTCGTCAGTGGATGAAAATGACTCAGATGAATTGGTGAATGAGGAGCAGGTTAGAAACATTGAGTATATGGAGGAAAAAGAAGCTGGAAATACGGCGCTAGGCTGGACAGCGTTAGTTGTTTCAATCGTTTCCCTCTTCATTTTACCCATACTTGCCGGTACGGTAGGAGCTGTTACAGGCTTCTTTGCTTTAAGAAATGGAGCTAGAACCTTAGGAGGCTGGGCGATAGCCATAGGTGTATTTTCCATCATTATGAGCTTGTTCATCTCACCATTTGTGAGATAGAGTAAAAAGAGTGCTACCTTAGATTGTTTTAAGGTAGTACTTTTTTATACTAAGAAAAACTAAGACTTTCGTCATGACTTGGCGACAAGCCAAGTTTTTCTTACAGTCTAAGAATTTATAAAATTTGATACAATGATTTCTTCAAGTTTTATAAATTCTGGCTGCATGTAAAAGCTTCCTCTAATGATGGACTAGACGACTTCTTCGAGAGGGCTTCGATAGAAGCTTTTCTTATGACATGAATCTTTAGCTCTTTTAGTGTAAAAAATTATATGGTAAGATGAGTAACGAATTCATTACTTGCAAACACGACACCTAAAGGAGTAGAAGGATGAACGTATATTTTGACAATAGTGCTACAACCAAACCGTCTAGGGAGGTTCTTTCCTCTTTTTTTCATGTACAGGAACAATTCTATGGCAATCCTTCCTCCTTACATCATTTAGGTGTTGAAGCAGAAAAGCTTATGGAGAAATCACGGGCTGTATGTGCAGAGCAATTAGGAGTCAAAGGGTCTGAGCTTATATTTACGTCAGGCGGCACTGAAAGCAATAATTTAGCTCTTAAGGGCATTGCGCTAGGATACAAACATAGAGGCAAACATATTATTACAACACAAGTTGAACATCCGTCTGTTTATGATGCTTGTAAGGATCTAGAGGCAACCTTTGGTTTTGAAGTCACGTATTTACCTGTTGATCAATATGGGGTTGTCAGTGTTGACGAACTGGAGAAATCGATTCGTCAGGATACCATTTTAGTCAGCATCATGCATGTTAATAATGAATTGGGTAGTATCCAGCCAATTCAGCAGATAGGAGATATTCTAAAGGAGTATCCTTCTATTTTCTTCCACGTGGATCAGGTGCAGGGAATCGGAAAAGTACCTCTTTCAATAAAAAGAGCAAGCATAGATCTCCTTACTTTGTCCGGTCATAAGCTTCACGCTCCAAAGGGAATCGGACTTCTTTATGTGAATGAAAGGATAAAGCAGTTCTATTCTCTTTTCCACGGTGGATCACAGCAAAGCAACAAGCGAGCAGGAACGGAAAACGTGGCTGGAGCCGTGGCATTTGCTAAAGCATTAAGGCTTGCTTTGGAGGAAGAAGGGGAAGTGGTCAAACACCTATCTTTTTTAAAACAAGAATGCTTGAAAGGCTTGCAGGAATTAGAGGGAGTTGTTAGTCTGACACAAATTAATGAGTGTTTTGCTCCACATATTATTAATGTAGCCTTCTTGGGAATTAAACCAGAGGTGCTCGTCCATACATTAGAAGAGCAAGGGATATATGTCTCTACAAAGTCAGCCTGCTCATCAAAATCAGATTTACCAAGTCGAATTCTTTTAGCTACAGGGCTCAAGGAAGAAGTAACTAAGTATGCTTTGCGTATTAGCTTTTCTAAAGACAACACACTTGAAGAAGTGACCTATTTTAACCAGAAAATTAAAGAAATTATTCCATACTATCATAAAATATTGAAGGTGTAAAGATGATTACAAACAACAGTAAAATCGAATTTATTTTAATCCGTTTTGGAGAGCTTGCTTTAAAGGGTAAAAACAGAAACAAATTTGAAAGTCAGCTACAGGATAACATTAAAAATCAGCTTAAGGATTTTAAAATTAAAATCAAGCGTACGTTTGGCAGAATGTATGTGTATTTAGAAAATGATGCTGATTATGAAAAAGTCCAACAAAGGTTAAAAACGGTTTTTGGTATTAAATCCTTCAGTCCTGCAAGAAAAGCCGAGCTTGAGCTTGAGGATATACGGAGAGTAGCGTTAGAAATGCTCCAGTCTCTACCACAAAAGCCGAATACATTTAAGGTGAATGTACGACGTCCGAATAAATTTTTCCCTCATAATTCGAGCGAAATGAATCATCTTGTTGGAGCACATCTTCTCATCCATACAGAAGATATCAAGGTTAATGTTCATCAACCAGAGGTAGAAGTATTTATTGAAATACGCGAGGACGCAGCTTATATTATGTGTGAAAAAATTGAGGGAGCTGGAGGGCTACCCGTAGGTACAAGTGGTAAAGCTATGCTAATGCTTTCCGGTGGAATTGACAGTCCAGTAGCTGGATATTTGTGCATGAAGAGAGGGATTAGAATAGAAGCTGTGCATTTTCATAGCTACCCCTTTACAAGTGAAAGAGCGAAGCAAAAAGTCGTGGATTTGACCAAAAAGCTAGCTTATTTTGTAGGTCATATCAAGCTCCATATTGTTCCGTTTACAGAAATACAGACACAAATTAAGCAGCATATCCCGGATGATTACAGCATTACCATCATGAGAAGGTTTATGCTACGAATTACTGAGCAACTAGCCGAGCAGCAGAAAGCGTTGGGATTAGCTAGTGGGGAAAATGTAGGTCAGGTCGCTAGCCAAACGATGCATAGCATGAGAACCATTAATGAAGTGACTAACTATCCGATAATAAGACCACTGGTCACAATGGATAAATTAGAGATTATAAAAATTGCCCAAGATATTGATACGTATGAATTGTCTATCCTTCCTTATGAGGATTGCTGTACGATTTTTCAGCCAAAATCACCAAAGACAAGACCAACTATAAAACAATCAACCTATCTAGAGAATAAACTAAATGTCGAGCAATTGATTGCAGACGCCGTTGCTAACACAGAGGTCATGATTATGTCTGAGAAGGAAGAAAAAATCATGAATAAGCAGACAAAACAGCATGCGCAGACCAATCAGGTAGAGAAAAAAGACATAGATGAATTATTCTAATCAAATGGTTTTCTAAAAAAAAGACCATCTCAATCCAAATTTTGGTTTGAGATGGTCTTTTTATAATCTAATGGTGAAATAGGCAATCTTCGTGGGATTTGATATCATGTTTTTTTCACATATGCTTTCTGACAGCAAGGATAGCTTCCTCTAATGAAGGATTAGACTATTTCTTCGAGAGGGCTACGATAGAACCTTTCCTTATAATTTCAAGCAAAGAATCAAATAATAAGTAAAAACATATGTGGAGGATACCAATGAAAGCAATTATCCTAACCTTTTGGGGAATTTGGGATTGGATTTATTTTCAATTAAACCGGATGGAATATGTCAGCAAGGCCGACAACCTTTTTCGAATTGTTAGGAAAACCTATAAAGGACCAGACCTGCAAACCCAAACAGGAAAGTGGATTACTAAGGGAGATCAGATATTGAAGCTACATCTGTACAATTACCGTCTGGCAAAGGAGCTCCATCAAAATCCGAATCGTTCTTTAGCTATCTACTTAAAAAGAAATATAGAACATTCTTTATTTGGTCTAAGTGTGTTCACTCAGCAGCTTCCGGAAAAAGATCAAATCAAAGGTATTATAGGTACTTCTTTATTAAATCGCGGGGCAGAACGCTTTGGGTTTCGCACGTATGACGTAGAAAAAAGTTTTTATTTTTCTATAAAGCACTATTTATATAAAGTCATCTGTTTGCTTGTTCATCCTGACGGTACATTGTTTTTAAAGCGACACGGAAAAAGATTAAAATCCAAACATATGATCATGTCTCTAGATGAGCTAACGGAACGGTATATGCTTGAAGGAGATTTTATACTTGAAGGTGATCTTAAATGAAAAAAAAGCTGATCATTTTTACTGAAGAAAAGGTAGGAGAAGGACATTATCAGGCGGCAAAAGCAATTGAAGCGGTTATAAAAGAAAAGTTCTCTAATCAATTTACAACTAAAATATTCTCGGGTATGTCTAGTGTGCATAAGTTAATTGAAGCCTGTGTTGTGCCCCTATACTTTTTTATGATTCATTATTGTCCCTGGCTTTGGAAATGGATGTATGGGAAGAATAAAAAGAGCTCTTTTTTTCAGAAGTATGTATTTGCCCTTAAACTGAACAAATTAATGGAGGAGGAGCAGCCAGATTATATTGTTTGTACACACGTAGCCTGTGTACCTGCTTTGAATGAAATTAAGAAAAAAGGGAAGCTCTTCTTTAAGCTGATTGTTGTCTTTACTGATTATGGCTTTCATCCGTCATTCATTCAAGAAAATATTGATTATTATTTCGTAGCTCATCAAAAAGTAAAAAACACATTGGTGAAGGAATATCAGGTAAATTCAAACCAAATTTTCGATTTTGGTATCCCGCTTCGTCCAGAATTTGATAGACCAATTGCTTCTATCCATGAAAATGTAATTCTTATGAAGGATAAGAAGAAATTTCACCTTCTGATTCTTGGAGGAGCTACTGGACATGGACCTATTGAAAGAATCATTCATTTATTTCACCCATTATTATTAAGACAGCCATTGAGAATTACAGTAGTTACCGGTAATAATCGAAGGCTATACAAGAGACTAAATCAAATTTACTATCCACATTTACATGTATTCGAATATGTTAAAAACATGGAGATTTTGCTTTCTCAGGCTGATATAGTCATCACCAAGCCCGGAGGATTAACAGCAGCTGAAGCCATCGCTTGTGGCACACCTATGCTTCTAATTAACCCGATTCCTGGTCACGAAGAGACAAATTATCGCTTTCTTCAGGAGCTTGAGTTAGCCCTCTGTGTGAATGATTTAGAACAAATTCCAGATGTTATCAGCCAAATGTATGGTCAGAAAGAGCAATGGGAAAATTGGAAAAAATGGCTGAAGGAGCAGCACACTGAACATGCTGCTTTGCGCATTATCGAAACCATTTCTCTATCCAGCCCTTAATTCTCATACTTCAATAATCAGTTTCTCCTCTATTATGAAAGGAAAACTCAGTCCCATGTCGAATATCTTTGTCATGGAGGTGCTCACATGAATGTTAATCAATCAAACAGAGATAAGCTAATACAGCACATGAAAGCATTTGACACAGAATTAACGAACGATGTACTCCTAATTACCCATCCTAAGCATGTTTATTATTTTACTGGATTTTATACGAATCCACATGAGCGATTTATGGGGTTATTTTGGCATAAAGAGCAAGGGTGGACCTTAATCCTTCCTAAGCTAGACGCTCAAGCGGCTAGTAGCAAGGTGGACGAGCATGTCTCACTGATTTCCTACTCCGACGAGCAGGATCCAAAGGCAAAGGTCCATGAGTGGCTTCAAAAATTACAAATTGATAATTATTGGTTTGAGGACAATTTTTTAACCTTTGATCGGGTTCTATGGCTACAGGAGGCCAGACCAGAAGCTAGCTGTAAAAGCTTAGCATCGTTTGTAAATGCTATTAAGGCGATCAAGACAAGTGCTGAGATTGAATTATTACAGGAAGCTGCGAACAAAACAGATAGTGTTCTTAAGCAGGCTTTACAGCAATTCAAGTTAGGAATGACGGAAAGTGATGTAGTAGCAGAAATTGAATTTCAAGCGAAGAAGCATGGAGCAGAGCAGATGTCCTTCGGAACCTCAGTTTTAGGGGGATACAAATCTGCTTTACCACATGGTAAGGCTGGTGCCGAAAAATTAACCCAAGGCTTTATGCTCATTGATTTTGGTATTGCACTGGCGGGCTATACGTCTGATATGACTAGAACCTTCCATATTGGACCATGGCAAGAGGAAGCATTGAATATCTATGAAACAGTATTAAGAGCGGAGAAGGCTGCTATTGCACAAGCTAAAGTAGGCATGACATTTGAGGAGCTAGATTCCATTGCACGAACAATCATTTCTGAAGCTGATTTTGGGGAGTATTTTGTTCATCGCTTAGGACATGGCTTAGGTACAGATGTTCATGAGTATCCTTCTATCAGCAAAGGGAATACAGATAAGATTCAGGAAGGAATGGTTTTCACCATTGAGCCAGGGATATACGTTCCTGAGTTTGGCGGAGTTCGCATAGAAGATGCCGTTTATATGACTAGTGAGGGGGCAGTTGCGCTTACATCCTTCCCGAAAGAAAGCAAGGACGTTTTACTTTAGGTTTCCATGAATTGCCCAAAAATTTGATGCATGGTTTTCACCGAAAATCCACATGATAGTAGTACCGGAGGAGGTGAACAACATGGCAAACAACAATTCTTCTAATCAATTATTAGTACCTGGAGTACAACAAGCTTTAGACCAAATGAAATATGAGATCGCTCAAGAATTTGGTGTTCAACTTGGACCAGATGCAACTTCTCGTTCTAACGGTTCTGTTGGAGGAGAGATCACTAAGCGTCTAGTTCAAATGGCTGAAGGTCAACTTGGTGGTTATTCAAAACAATAATGAATGGATAGAAGGAACCAGCCTTAGGGCTGGTTTCTTTTTATGTACATTCTACTTGACATCTGTTCTGCTCATGAAATAATGAAGAAAAAGGGGAAGAGGTCAGAGCTATGTCAGAACAGATATTTTTTAATGCGAATGTGTATACGCTGGATCAGCAGAAGGAACGAGCAACGGGAGTGTATACGAAAAACGGCCAAATTCTAGAGGTCGGAGATGGAGAACAGCTGAAAGCAAAGTATGCTGGTTTTGAAACTGATTTAATAGATGTCCAAGGAGGAATGATGATTCCTGGTCTTGTTGATTCCCATATGCATTTGATTGCCCATGGGATGAAGCTTCGATCAGTCGATTTTTCCAGCTGTACAGACGCTTTAGAAATGAAACGAATGCTTGAGGAAAAGATCGCCATGACTGCTGAAGGAGAATGGATTATCGGTAGGGGCTGGAATGAAAATAATTTTGCTGACAGGAAAATATTCAGTAAAACTGAATTAGATGAGATGACCTCTAGGCATCCTATTTTTCTGACTCGAATATGCGGACACGCGTTTTTAGTTAATAGTATGGCTCTAGCTGCAGCAGGCCTTGATCAGCACTCGCCTGATCCAGTAGGAGGAAAGCTTGAGAGAGATGCAGCAGGTCATCTGACTGGTCTACTTTTGGAGAATGCGGGACCAATGATTCAACAGCATATTCCTGCGGAAATGTATGAAGAATTAAAGGCTTCTTTGGAAGCAGCTATTTCGGATTGCTGGAGAACAGGGTTAGTAGGCTGTCACTCAGAGGATGTGCGATATTCAGGAGGATTCCTACAAACTGTTAAGCTATATGATGAAGTATTACATCAGGATCAACAGCTTTTTCGAGTGAATCAGCTTGTTTATTTTGAGCATATTGATGAAATGCTTCAAGCTGGAAAGAAGTATGGGGATGGGACAGCTTTCTTTGATATTGGAGCAATGAAAATATTTGCTGACGGAGCAATGGGAGGAAGAAGTGCTTTACTTAGCCAGCCTTATTCGGATGACCCAAGCAAGCATGGGGTAGCCATCCATACACAACAAGAGCTTGAACAATTAGTGCAAAAAGCAAGAACAGCTCATCTACCAATTGCTGTTCATACAATAGGTGATAAGGCTTTGGATATGACCCTCCAAGCCATTGAAAAGCACCCTGTACTTTCAGGGCAACTGGATCGCATTATCCATGCTCAGGTTCTCAATCCTCAGCTTATTGAAAGAATGCAGAGGCTTGCTCTTATTGTTGACATTCAGCCCCGATTCGTAGTTGGAGATTTCCCGTGGGTTATGGAAAGACTAGGTGAGGAGCGTTTACCTTGGAGCTACGCTTGGAAGACACTTTTAGAATCAGGGTTGATTTGTGCGGGTGGATCTGATGCTCCAATTGAACCAATTGATCCGTTACTTGGATTACACGCAGCCGTTACTCGTACAAAACCAGAGGAATCGTTTCACGAGGGGTATATCCCTGAACAAAAGCTAACGCCTCTAGAGGCACTACATCTCTTCACTACAGGGAGCGCTAAGGCTGAGCAGAAGCTTCATTTAAAGGGAACCATTACGCCTGGGAAGCTTGCTGACTTTACTATATTAGATCAAGACTTGTTTACTCTTCCAAGCACACAATGGTTAAAAACAAAGGTGATAAAAACAGTTGTGCATGGAAAGGTAGTCTATGAAGCCTAAAGCCTAATAATGCATTCTAAAGCAAGCAATGAAGCGTTTTTATTTCATTCGAGTGAATGTTTTATAAAAGACTAGTCGATACTTGGGCTAGAGGTGATCATCATGATGCTTGTATTGGTTTCTTTACTTCTAGCCTTTGCCATCTTGTGCTTTATATTTTATTGGACAACACTGGAGATCTTCATTCAGTCCAAACGTAAAGGGAAGGACAATTATTTTCATGTTCGCATCAGAGCATGGTTTCGTCTTATTGAATACGATACTGAGATTCCCATCATTAAGCTTTCTGAGGATAAACCTGGAGTGGAATATGATGTTAAAGCAGAAAGTCCAACAAAGAAACTAGACGAAAAAAAAATCTCCATTACTTTATCAGACGTTGTGACTTCTTTTCAAAAGCTACATGATTTTATTCAAAAGGTGTATGGTCTACATATCATTGTCAAGCATTTACTAAAAAACGTGCGCCTTAAGCAACTAGAGTGGAAATCAACAATTGGTACTGGTGATGCAGCTGAAACTGGGATGTTAAGTGGGTTAGCATGGGGAATAAAAGCAAGCTTTGTTGGTTTTTTCGCATCGTATACAACGCTGCAATGTCTTCCTAATGTACAAGTCATTTCATCTTTTCAACAAAAAAAGATGGACTCCAATTTCGTATGTATGTTTCGCCTAAGGATAGGGCATGCTATTTTAGCAGGAATTCGAATTGCATTACATTCTAGAAAAAGGCGTGATGTGAAATGGCAGAGCACCCAATTCAGGGCTTAATGAAAACAGCTATGGAAAACCTTAAAGAAATGGTCGACGTGAATACGATCGTTGGCGATCCAGTTGAAACACCGGACGGTAGTGTCATCCTACCCGTTTCAAAAGTTGGCTTTGGCTTTGCAGCAGGGGGTTCAGAGTTCGTAATTGAAGGGGATTCATCTTCTACACTTAACCAAAACGGATCTTCAAACCAAGATCTTCCTTTCGGTGGAGGTAGTGGAGGAGGGGTATCCATTACACCCGTTGCCTTTCTAATCGTTAACTCAACCGGAATCAAAATGGTGCATATTGATGGTCAAACTCACTTATATGAACGAGTATTAGATTCTGCTCCCCATTTGTTCGAAAAGATTCAAGGAATGCTAAAGAAAGACAAAAGAGGGAACGAGCCGCTTGGGCGTAAATCCCACGATGATGATCTAGGTATCTAAATAAATGTGTTGGGTGTTTACTCAACACATTTATTTTTTTTAAAACATTTTATGTTTCGCGTTGTACATACATGAATTAATTTTGTCTAAATCAAGACGATTTGTAGAAAGATTTAGGTAAGCGTATTCTTTGTGCGTTTTTACTTTGCAATACCAAACATTGATTGGTATAATTCAGTTCGAAAAGATCCTTATTGGAGAGGGAGATGGGACCATATGAATCAGATGAATCAAAGCATTGAACTAATCTATAGCATGCTAGATCAATCAAGCAGCTATATGTCGAAGCAGTTTGATAAATCTTATTTAGATGCCCTAATTGACAGTGCTGAACAGCTGTTTCAGCAGGAAATGCTTATAGACATGAATGCGGAGCAGGCTGCAAAGCTTCAAGAGATATATGATAGCTTCAATGAAGAAGCTTATTCGAAGGAAGAAATGCGCAGAGGGTTTCAGTTAGCCGTACTTAAGGGAATGAAGGAAATGTATACATTGCCTGGTGCCGGAGTAACCGCTGACTCTGTTGTGATGTTTGTAGGCTACTTAGCACAGAAATTTTTGTCAGCTGCAAGGGGATCATCATCAGAACAAGATAAGCCTTTAGTTATTTGTGATCCAGCTGTTGGAGCAGCCAATTTATTAACGGGAGTATGTAATGCTCTTGGGATTCCGACAATAGGCATAGGAGCAGAGGTTGACCCTACAATGGTTAGGCTTGCTTATGTGAATACTAACCTACAGCAGCATGAAACGGAGCTTTTTCATCAAGACGGATTAAAGCCATTATTTACAGATCAATGCGACATGATTGTGTGTGACTTACCCATAGGAATCTACCCAAACGACAAAGTTGCTCAAACATACGAGTTATATAAAGAAGATGAGGTTTACACTCATCACCTATTTATCGAACAGGCCATCCGTCACGTTAAAGCTGGAGGATATATGTTTTTTGTTATTCCTAATACACTTTTTTCGGAACCGGGAGCAGACAAGCTAAGAGCGTACATTACGAATCAGGCTCATATTCAAGCTTTGCTTCAATTACCGAGTGATTTATTTCAAAAAGGAAGTATTCAAAAAAGCATTTTTATCCTACAGAAAAAAGGTGAACAGGTAAAGAGGCCCGACCAAACGTTATTAGCTCAATTACCACCCTTCTCCAATCAGAACAGAATCATTGACAAGCTTCAACAGATTAATGAGTGGATACAAAAAGAAAAAGGTGGATGAAGTAAATGAGTAAAATCTTAGTCATGAATTGTGGGAGCTCTTCAGTAAAATTTCAAGTTCTCCAAATGCCTGAAGAGAACGTTTTGGCCAAAGGTGTGTTTGAACGGATTGGTTTAGATCAAGGACATTATAGTATTCAATTTAATGAAACGGAGAAGCTCAAAGAAGATAAGAATTTTTCCAATCACGAAGAGGCTATACAGCTTTTAGGGAAAAAGCTTCTTGAACTAAAAATTATTGAAAGCTATAGCGAAATTCAAGCTGTAGGACATCGTGTTGTGCATGGTGGAGAAAAGTTTCATGATGCAGTGGTCATTACCGATAAAGTGATTGCTGATATTGAAGCCTGTACTGATCTAGCTCCTCTGCACAATCCTGCTAATCTAACTGGAATTTTTGAATGTCAGAAGCTGTTACCTAATACGCCAGCAGTGGCCGTTTTCGATACAGCCTTTCATCAAACAATGCCTGAGTCATCTTACCTATACAGCTTGCCATATGAATACTATGAAAAGTACGGAATTAGAAAATACGGGTTCCATGGAAGCTCACATAAATATGTCACACAGCGTGCGGCAGAGCTTTTACAGCGTCCAATTGAACAGCTTCGTTTAATCAGCTGTCATATCGGAAATGGAGTAAGTATAGCAGCCGTTGAAGGAGGGAAGTCCATTGATACGTCTATGGGCTTCACACCTCTTGCTGGGGTGGCTATGGGAACTCGTTCAGGAAACATCGACCCTGCCTTAATTCCTTTTATTATGGATAAGACGGGTAAAACGGCGAATGAAGTTGTTTTTGATATTTTGAATCGTAAAAGTGGAATGCTAGGTGTCTCAGGAATTTCAAGTGATTTAAGAGATATTGAGGATGCCGCTCAAGAAAAAATAGGTCGTGCTGAAACAGCTTTAGAAATTTTTGCATCTCGTATTCATAAGTATTTAGGAAGCTATACAGCCAGAATGTACGGAGTAGATGCCATTATCTTTACAGCTGGGGTTGGAGAAAACAGCTCAGTGATTCGAGAAAAAGTGTTAAAAGGCTTAGAGTTCATGGGTGTATATTGGGATCCTGCTTTAAATAAGGTAAGAGGTAAAGAAGCCTTTGTTAACTATCCACATTCACCAGTTAAAGTTATTGTAATCCCGACAAATGAAGAAGTAATGATTGCTCGAGATGCTATCAGAGTTCTTGCTAATCATTAAAAATATGAGGGAGTGATTATATTATGAACAATAAAATTCCAGTGGGGATATCTAATCGTCATATTCATCTATCCTCTGCTCATCTAGCTTCTTTATTTGGAGAGGGCTATGAGCTACAGGAGCTTAAGCCGTTATCGCAGCCAGGGCAATATGCTGCACAGGAAACGGTGACTATAGTGGGAGCTAAAGGAGAAATAGGGAATGTTCGTATTCTAGGACCTATCAGGCCGAAAACTCAAATTGAAATTTCTAAGACAGATTCCTTTAAGCTAGGGGTGGCTCCACCTGTACGTGATTCAGGTGATACAGCTGGATCACCAGGACTTAAGGTTGTCGGTCCAAAAGGAGAAGTAGAGCTAGAGGAAGGCGTTATTATTGCAGCCAGACACATTCATTTCCATCCTTCTGATGCCAAAAGCTTTGGAGTTGCTGATGGTGACAAAGTAAGTATCCGCACGCAGGGAGAAAGATCTGTCGTTTTTGAGAATGTGCTTTGCCGTGTCCATGAACAGTATGCTTTAGATTGCCATTTGGATACAGATGAGGGTAACGCAGCTGGGCTAAAGACAGGAGAATTCATTGAATTGATCAAATAATGAATAAGCACTAATAGTTAAAAAGTCTCTTTTCGTTACTTCAAGCCTATGGATTTGAAGTGAAACAGAATGGGGGCTTTTTTAGTTTGATCCTTATTAAGGGCTAGCTGAGGTATGATATAATGCAAGAAAATAGATCATACTAAACAGTCAAGGCTATTCATTGAAATTAGGAGGTCGTGAGTGCTAATGAAGAATCAAATTGTAGAATTTATTGGGCAGGGGAATATGAGCAAACGACTCGAAGAACTGGATAAGAAGTTTTCAGAGTGGATGGACTTACTCCCATCGGAATATCAAAAAATAGCAGTTGAAGCTATCGATCAGGTGATGTTTGCTTTGGCCAATTTCTGTCAGCAAAAGGCCGCAGTAATAGAGACTGAGCATAAAATTATGGTTGAAGCTAGGTTATTTCATGAGCAGATTGAAGCCATCGAGGATATGCAGAAATTATCCATACAGCAATTGGAGTTTATGGAGAGTAAGATTAGAAGCCGTTTTAGCAAATATGCTTTAGCGGAAGGAGGAATTGCCGGTCTAGGCCATCCATTGGGTTTATTGCTTGATTTTCCTGCACTATTAACAATTAATCTAAAAATGGTCCAATCCATAGCAAGTACATACGGGTATTCCCTCCGATATCCACCAGAGCAAGCCCTTGCTTTGAAGGTTCTTCATGCAGCCTCTTTACCAAAGATGTACGAGGAGGAGGCATGGAGCTGGCTTATAGCAGAGCTTTATGATCAACTAGATGAGGATTTTCCTTTCTATCAAGAGGATCAGGGAACCATTATTCAGCGTGAGTGGTTACAGACCTTAGCGAAGCAATGGATAAAATCTATTGGATTGTACGGCTTAAAGAAGGCTACTAAACAGAAGTATTCCATTGTAGGAGCTGTACTAGCTGCAGGAGCAAATTATCAATTTACTACACATATTGGTCAGGTTGCTTCTCGATTTTATCAATATCGTTTTCAGGCTAGTAAGGAAGAAGCCCAAACTGGGCCGATTAAATAAAGGAGAGATAAGAAGCTATGAGTGTTTCTAAACATAAAAAAGAAGCCCCATCACAGGTGAAGTGTATGGTCATTACTGTCTCTGACACACGAACGGAAGAGACGGATAAAAGCGGAAAGCTGATGAAGGAGCTTTTATCTGAGAAAGGGCATGTTGTTTCGCAATACGAAATTGTACCTGATGAGCCAACACTTATACGTCAAGCTGTCTATACAGGACTAGAGGATGAAGAGGTGCAGGTCATTTTACTTAACGGTGGGACAGGAATAGCCAAAAGAGATACAACGGTTGAAACGCTACAGAAGCTATTAGAGAAAGAAATGCCTGGGTATGGGGAGATTTTCCGCTATTTAAGCTATGTGGAGGATATCGGATCGGCAGCCATCTTGAGTAGAGCGATTGCTGGTACGGTTCAAGGAAAGGCTGTTTTTTCTACTCCAGGATCATCTGGAGCTGTTCGCTTAGCCATGAACAGAATTATTTTGCCAGAGTTAGGGCATGTTGTGCGAGAACTTGAAAAAGATAAATAAAACCCCTTTCATTCCAGTGGTCATACCCCTTATAATTGAAGAGTAAGAGAAAAACGAACAAGAGGAGCAGCTGGAATGAAGAGAACTAGGTATACAGCGATCAGTGTTTTTCTAGGCGCCTTCTTATTGTTAAGCGGATGTGCGGGTGGAACGATTGATGCTGATCAGGGGATCAAGGATGAGCAGATTTTGTCTGAACAGGAAGCTGAGGAAGGTACTCAGGAGCAGGAAGGTTCGGAAGAAGAAAATGGTCGAAATGTAGGAGAAGCGGACGAGGAGGTAGAGGAAGAAGTTATAGAAGAGGAGCCAGAGGGATTTGTTAGTCCCTACGAGTTTGATTATCCGGATGCGGTTCGAGGAATCTATGTGACGGGACATTCGGCTGGCGGAGAAAGATTTACAAGATTGATAGATTTGATTAATAGCACGGACTTAAATGCGATGGTTATTGATATTAAAGATGATCATGGATACTTAACGTTTAGACCGGAAGAGGACTCTGAATTGTACGGTGTTAGTCAAAGATACATTAGAGATATTAAAGAAGTACTTGAAACGCTAGAAGTACATAATATCTATCCTATTGCAAGGATCGTTGTCTTTAAAGATAGTGTGATTGCGAACGAAAAGCCTGAGTGGTCATTTTTAGAAAATAACTCAGTGTGGAAGAACAATCGTCAAGAATCCTTTATTAATCCGTTTTTGAAAGAGGTTTGGGACTATAATATTGAGTTTGCTAAACTAGCCGCAGAGCTAGGCTTCAAAGAGATTCAGTTTGATTATGTGAGATTTCCAGAAGGCTTTGAAAAAAGAGATCAGCAGCTTACGTACAGCATGGGAGAATATTCACCTATTCCCATCCTAGATGAAGACGGTGAGACGATTGGTGAGGATTACGTACAGCCTAGAGTAAATGCTGTAACTGATTTCGTGGCTTATGCCAAGCAGGAGCTTGCTGGCTATCCTGTTGATGTATCTGTTGATATTTTTGGATATGCGGCAACGCTGCCAGAGGCTCCGGGAATTGGACAAAACTTCTTGAAAATAAGCAGCCATGTGGATGTCATTTCCTCCATGATCTATCCGAGTCATTGGACCTCATACTTTGGTATTGCTAAGCCAGATTTAGAGCCTTATCGTTTAGTGGAGGAGTATGCTAAGGTTGAAAATAGCAAGCTAGATGAGCTAGACAATCCTCCAGTATCAAGACCTTGGCTTCAAGACTTTACAGCTTCATGGCTAGGAAAGGGTAATTACGTCAAGTATGGCGTGGATGAGGTAGAGGCCCAAATTAAAGCACTGAATGAAGCAGGAATCTGGGAATTTCTATTGTGGAATGCCAATAATAATTACACGCCCGATGTGAATTATCTACCTATTGGTCCTGTTCCGGCAGACTTTGTTGAGCAAGGTACGGAACGTAGGGCTAAAGTAGATGAGCGCAGGTTTTCTAGCTCCGAATGACAGAGAAATGAAATAAACAATAAGTCATAAATTGAATAAATAAGTATGCATGCATCCTAAAAATCCCTTATCTCTTCTAGTGAGTTAGTGGATTTTTAGGATTATTTTTTGTTTCCTTGATTGAGCTGGTGGATTTTGGGGTATACAGGTAGCATAAGCGATATTAAATATTTGAAGAGTTGATTAAGTGGCACATTGTCCGTAAGATTCATACGTTACTATATAAAAAACCTTGCTAAGGGGGGAAATTGCATGATGAATCATGACATGTATTCTTCGCAACTGGAAAATCGTTCTTTTACTCCAGAGCATAAACTGTCACAGCACAAAACGGTATATCATTCATCGGTTTATAAATTTAAGGATATTGAAAATGTCATTCAACTATCTCATCGACTACCACAGCCTTTTTTCAACAGTAAGATGGTTCAATTTAATAAGCTTTACTACCTAGTGGTTTATTATCCTGAGCATCGCTTCATTCGGAATAGGGATTGGGTTGAAAGCTTGGTTTTAGAGTACGGTGAAAGAACACCAATTTCGGTTCATCGCTTAGAGGAATATGGCAAGATGATTATTTCAGATAACGCCTTGGCAACGATCAAGCACTTTTTTAAACAGCTTGTCTAATATTGAAAAAACTTAATTTAAATGGTTTGTGTACTGTAAAAAAACAAATTATTTACTTTGAGTCGCATAATAAGATCCCGTCATCCTTGATATAAGGAGACGGGATCTTTTATCTTGCAGGTTTATGTAGTAGCTGTCTAGCTACGTTTTCTTTCAACAGGCTTCCAATTATCTTTTGT
This sequence comes from Bacillus horti, assembly GCF_030813115.1. Lineage (NCBI taxonomy): Bacteria > Bacillati > Bacillota > Bacilli > Caryophanales > Bacillaceae > Caldalkalibacillus > Caldalkalibacillus horti. The sequence goes on from NZ_JAUSTY010000024.1 coordinate 33,097, forward strand.
ACGAACAGTAAAATCATAAGCGTCATCCTTCTTTTTCCCACCAAACCAAGACGCTATTGTCGTACTAATGATTCCCGAAAAAGCAGTGAAGGCAATAATTAGTAAACCTATTAGAACAAAGTCAACGACAAATTCCATGCTGCTCACTCCTTCTATACTATATATCTATTCTATCCTAGTTTACCTAGCTTGAAAAGGCTAAGAATATCTCAAAATAGGTCAATATGGGTACATTTTTTTGCTTTTCTATTTAAGCTCTTTTATACTTTTGTAAAGATGCTTCTTAGAGGAGGATAGCCATGTTAAAGCTAAGTCATAGGGGTAACCCTTTCCGAATTGGTTTTCGTACGATTAAAACAGCTGTAGGTGTTGCCCTTGCTATCAGCTTAGCTCAGTATTTTCAGCTTGAATTTTACGTTTCGGCGGGTATTATAACGATCCTGTGTATTCAAGCCACAAAACGTAGCTCTGTGCGTAGCTCCTTATCAAGGTTTGCGGCGTGTCTTATAGGAATCGTGCTATCTATTATTTTCTTTGAAGGGATCGGTTATACTCCTTTATCTGTGGGACTCTTATTGCTGCTATTTATTCCTCTCTGTGTCCTGCTCCAATTAAAGGACGGGATAGTAACGAGCACAGTCATTATTTTCCACTTATACACCTATCAGACTGTTGATGGCTATATTGTCCTCAATGAATTAGCTTTAATCACTATAGGAATAGGCGTAGCCTTACTGATGAATGTATATATACCAAGCGTAGATAAACAATTAAAGCAGTATCAAAAGAGAATAGAAACAAATTTCAAGAAAATTTTAGAGGAATTTGCTTTTTTTCTTAGGGACGGGAATCATCTATGGGATGGTAAAGAGATTACGGAAACGTCTGATTTGTTAAAGGAAGCACAGTCCTTGGCGTTCAAGAAGATTGAAAATCATTTTCTACGCAATGAGGATAAGGACTATCATTATTTGAAGATGAGGGAGAAGCAATTTGAAATTTTAATGGACTTAATGCCTATTCTCTCAAATTTAGATCAAACGCTTGAGCAGGGCTTGAAGCTATCTGACTTTTTAGAAGAGCTTAGTGCTGGAGTACACCGAGGGAATACAGCTAGCATTTATTTGGAGAGGCTAGCGGTGCTACGTGAGGAAATTGGAGAGATGAGTCTACCTGAAACTAGAAAGGAATTTGAAACAAGAGCACATCTGTTTTATTTACTCAATCAGATTGAACGTTATTTAAAAATAAAGAATCAATTTAAGGTGGGTTAATATAGAAATGACTGTACTAGGTTAGAACCGATTAACATAGAAGTGCGCTTCTCCAATCCATTAGAATAGGGCTAAGAGAGCGTACTCTATGTTGTTTTATTAGAATTCAAGAATGTCATGGATGTTCTGGTTAGTTTCGGTTAATAACTGAAGTACTTCATTGAGATACGTACTAAATTGACCATTATTTTGGATATAATCGCGCACAATTGTATTATTTTCCATAACAAGATCATGCAGTTCGTTATGAACAAGCCGAAGATCTGATTTATCCCACTTATGTCCTGGAATGATAATTTGTTCAAGTAGATCGGTAAGTTTAAGGATTTCCTGTACAAAGCTTTCCTTACTCTTTCCACTAAAATATGCATATTGAAGGCCAATATTTTGTAAGGATTTATGTTGAGCATCTAGTTCGCTTATTGCAGTAGTGTTATTGATATAGGAATCTAGACTATTTTTGAAATATAGTAAATGATGAAAATATTGTTGAAACATATTAGAGCTCATTACATCATTTCGTTGACTGTCAGTATATATTTTTGCCAAGAAGTAGGCATTACCAAGTAAACTAAAGATAAGTAGGATAGTAAGTAATTTTTTCTTCACTTCGGAAACTCCTTTCATTAATAATCTATTTTATACGTCATGAAGCTGATCATGGATCTTTTGAAACACTTCCTCTTCCAAGTAAGATGAACTAACTGGTCTAAATGATTTGTAAGTTTACTTGAGATGCAAGTTGATTCATTCTTTTTCCACTACTAAAATAATTAAATTTTACTCTCCTTGAATCAAAATAATCGTCTATAGGAAGATTATACACTAAAATTTGTGAGTCTTAATTTTGGAACGTCGACGGTTCTTATTTGGAAAATACTAGGATTGGAATATTCTAATGTTATTCCATTTATTACTTCTCAAAAGATATGGTTCTTTTGTAAATGTAGTTGTTTTTTTAGAACATTCGTGTTCCATAAATTAAAAGATATTTTCTTTCTTTAAAAAAGGTATCAATACTGTATAATAACTTAAAGAGATAAGAGATAAGAGATAAGAGATAAGAGATAAGAGATAAGAGATAAGAGATAAGAGATAAGAGATAAGAGATAAGAGATAAGAGATAGGTGATTAGACATGACAGAAAACAACGGAGCTTTTGAAGAAACCAGTTCTGGGAAACTGAAGGAAACGTTACTGACCATAACAGAACAAATGAAGGCGGCTGGCGATGAGAAAACGGTAATAAAACTGGAAGAAATCTTGGATAAATTGAGGGATCAATTTCTTAATATCGGCTTCTGTGGGCATTTTTCAGCGGGTAAATCAACGATGATTAATCGTCTAGTAGGTAAGCCGCTTTTACCTGCAAGCCCTATTCCAACAAGTGCAAACCTAGTGCAAATTCGCTTTGGGGAGCCCCGAGCTGTCATACACATGACGGACGGAGAGAAGCTACAAATTGATGTGGACCAAATTGAGCAGTGGAAGAGCTACTGTAAAAATGGGCAGGAGGTTGAACGAGTAGAAATTTTTGACTCGGAGCCTTTGCTTGAGGGAGGCCTGCAATTACTAGATACACCAGGTATTGATTCAACAGATGACGCTCATCAGGAGGCTACCGAAGCAGCCTTACACTTAGCTGACATTGTTTTCTTTGTTACGGATTATAATCATGTCCAATCGGAAATGAATTTTGAATTTATACGAACACTGAAGGAAAAAGGGAAAACGCTAGTGTTTATCATTAATCAGGTGGATAAACATCGCGAGGAGGAGCTTTCCTTTGAAGGGTTTCAAAGCAAACTAAAGGGCGGCTTAAAGGAGTGGGGGATTCAAGTGGATGCAATCCTCTACGCTTCAATGAAGCATCCAAGTCACCCGCTGAATCAATTCGAACAAGTAAACCATTTATTCGATTATATGAAGGCGAATAAAAAAGAGCTGATTATGTGGCATGCTATGGCTAATATACAGGCTGTATTGAAGGAGCATGAGCAGATAATCCAGGAGCAAACCTTAGAAGACGCTCAGGAAAAAGTAGAGCTTATTGTTCAACTGAAGCATGATCTAAACTGGGAGCAGCAGTCCAATTGGTTCAATGCTTATGTGAATTCCTCTGAGGCAGCTGAAGCTTGGAAAACAGAGGTACGTAAAGAAGCAGCAAAGCTCATAGATAATGCGATCATTACACCTTATGTGACGACTCAGCTAGCTCAGAAATATATCGAAAGCAGGCAAAGGAATTTTAAGGTCGGCGTTTTATTTGCAGGAAAAAAGACAGAGCAAGAAAGAAAACAGCGTCTAGATGACCTATTTATTGATGTATCAAACCGAATTGAAAGTCAGATTGAATGGCATGTCAAGGAGCTGCTTAAGCGAGCAGCAGAGCGTTTAGGGATTCAGGACCAAAAGCTGCTTATTGAATTTATGGATTGGAAGGTTCCTTTTACAGAGCAAGTCCTTTCCTCCAAGGTCCAAGAGGGTGTGGTATCACAGGAATATGTGTATACGTATACGAAGGAAGTCGTTCAGGAAATTAAGCGCTTAACCCTAGTTCAGCTCGAAAAGGAGATAGGAAAGGGTCAGGAATATCTCATGCAGCAGCATGCCGAAGCTTATGCTCCTTATCAGGATCAGCTAGAGCAATATAATCATATGAAAAAGCTGGAGGATGAGCTATCGAAGCAGGAGGAGCAGGTTCAGCAGCAAATTGCAGTTCTTGTTCAAAGGATACAGAAGCTTCAGGCTACTCAGAGTAAGGAACCTGATCTTCAAACAGTCTTACAGGCTGCACAAAAGTCTATGGCAGTATCTAAGGCTAATGAGAGAGATGTTCAGCCGAATATCAAGACTGGGAGTCTAGAAGGAGAACAAAAAGAGGGATTAAACGAAACGAAAGAAATTGGAGCTGATTCTAGCTTAGGCGCGGATGCTGATGCCCCTCCTATCAAACTGGGCACGGCTGTAGAAAACATGTCTAGCTTAAACTCAGCTAAGCTGCTTGAGCAAGCAGCCATGCTGCTAACGGATACAAAAGGTATTTTACAGCGCATTTCATCTGCTAGTACTCTTGTTAGAGACATGGAAGAAAAGGCAGTCCGTTTGAAAGAGAATCGTTTTACCGTTTGTTTGTTCGGAGCCTTCAGTGCGGGGAAAAGCTCCTTTGCTAACGCTTTATTAGGTGAGCATGTGCTACCTGTTTCGCCTAACCCAACAACGGCAGCTATTAATCAGGTGCTTCCTCCAACAGAGGATCATCCCTCTGGCACAGCTGTCATACGAATGAAGCGGAAAGAGCAAATCGAAGAGGAGATTAGGACGGCTCTTGAGCGTCTACAGCTACCTGTAAAAGAGAATATGCTAAATAGCTTGCAAAGCGTTAGAACGATTGATCCACATTCTCTTAGAACGAGCTTAAAGCCGTATTTTACGTTTTTAACTGCTACACTCAAGGGCTGGCAGGAGGCTGAAGAACATCTAGGTACAGAGTTTTCGGTTGGGCAAGAGGATTATTCAGCGTATGTGGCGGTTGAGGAGCGTGCTTGTTTTGTGGAAAGCATCCAGCTTTATCACGCTAATGCTTTTACCGCACAGGGTATTGAAATTATTGATACTCCTGGAGCAGATTCCATTTATTCAAGACATACAAACGTAACGTTTAATTATATTAAGCATGCCGATGTAATTATCTATGTCACTTACTACAATCATGCGTTTAGCCGAGCGGATAGGCAATTTCTTGATCAGCTTGGGCGTGTGAAGGACCAGTTTGATTTAGATAAAATGTTTTTTATCGTGAATGCAGCAGATCTGGCAGATTCAGATGAAGAACTAACGACGGTTGTAGAGCACGTTCAGGATAATTTGTTGCGTTCGGGCATCCGATTTCCGAAGATTTATCCAGCTTCAAGCCTACGTGTGTTACAGGGACATAGGGATGAAGGAATGGAGGAATTCATTCGTTCGTTCTATGGTTTTGTGCAGCAGGATTTAACTCAATTACTGCTTGATTCGGCTCAGAGAGATGTAAGCTATGGAAGTAAGTGGCTTCATGAGCTTAAGCGTGATCTGAACAAAAATCAAGCGGACAAAGAGCAGGAAATGAAAAAGCTCCTTGAACAAAGTAAGGAGTGGAAGCTTAAAATCGGCGAAAGATCCTATGATAGCTATAGAAATGAACTAGAGCAGGAAATGAAGGAGCATGCCCATCATATTAAGCAAAGGCTGCTCTTTAAGCTATCAGAGCATCAGCAGGAGGCGTTCCATCCAAGTATTTTATCAGGGAAAAATGTTAATCAACAGCTGCTCCTTACATCTCTTGAAGAGTGTATGCATTCCATTCTATTTCAGCTAAAGGATGAGCTGAAGGCAACTAGTTTGAGGATGGAGGGCTTTATCCAAAAGCTACTTCAGCGCTCCTATGAGGAAGGAATGAAGAATGTCATTCAAGATGGAATAGTTTTATCTAACTTGACCTTTAAGGTAGAGGAGTCAGGTTTACCAATGATTCCAGAAGCTTTACCTGCTTTTTCTGAGCAGGATAAAAAGGAGCTTTTACGTCACTTTAAATCAGGAAAGCAGTTTTTTGAGGGAGAAGGGAGAACGAAGCTACGAGAGGAGCTGGAGCAGAAAGTCCAGCCTGTTGCTGAACAATATCTCGATAAGGCAACAACAGCTTTTATATCCTTTTACCATGAGCTTTGGCAGCAGGAGGAACAGAGCTACAAACAAAAAGTTCTGAAGGAAATCGATTCGGCTGTAGAAGGAAAGCTCTCTGTATTAAAAGGTGAAGTAAAGGTTGAGGAGCTTGAGCAAATCATATGCGAATATGATAAGGTCTTGGAAAATCGTGGGCTTTTACTGACGGCCCATTAATTTGAATCATACAAAAAGGAATCCTCCATAACGCAAAGCGTTTATTAATGGAGGATTCCTTTTTCATCTATACAGCTCTCTACGTACGGTGTCTCGCTGCATTATTGCAGTCGGTTTAACACACGCAACGAGTTGTGATCATCATTTAAGCTCGTGGTTGTTGTTCCATACCTTGAGAATCATCAGACTGTTCAATCTGGACAAGCTCTTCGGGGTCAGGAGTCTGTCGATCAAAGTAGTCATCATATTGGAAATGATGGATATCCTCGTAGACTATAATCATGTAATTACGGATATCCTCCATGCTTTCAGAGCCTTGTGGGCTCCAGTAATAGACCTCCATTTGATTTAGCTCCTCAGACGTCTCACCTACATCTCGGTAGTAGATAATGTCTTCTGCCTTTTTAAAGCCATTTCCTAGATAGAACTGTTCACGTCTTGCCGTATCAGGATCATTTTCAACAACAGGCTCTACCTCTAGCACAATCACTTTTTCCTTCTCTTTCAGCTCTTCAAAAATATGGCTCCCAATGCCTAAACCACGTGCTTTTTTATCTACAAGCACATAATCCACAAATACAAACTCTTCATATTCACCGTAAAGCAGAATGTATTGCTCCGTTTCTGCTTTTTTATAATTAGTATTACGGCGCACTAAATCCTCAAGCTGCTGTTTTTTCTTCATTTCCTCCTCAGGAAAGTATTGATTTAACTTCTGATACCAGCCCATCGGTCAAAAAACCTCCTTTTTGCTACTTTATCTAGTTTACCTAAATAAAACTATTTCAAACCCTTGCTGTTTCTTATAAAATAAAGGATGTATGTAATTGAACTGAATTGAGGGGGTTAAACTGTGACAACTCAAAACCAAAATCGTTTACCTAAAAGATCTGAGGTAGATCAAGCTCATACATGGGATCTCACTCTTGTTTTTAAATCTGACCAAGAGTGGGAGGATACGTTCCAGTATGTGCGTGGGAGTCTACCTAAATTTAAAGAGCTTGAAGGAACACTTGGCTCTTCAGCTGACGCTCTTTTTCAAGCCCTTACGCTTAGAGATGAGATTGCCCAAAAGGCCAGAAAAGTTTATTTATACGCTCATCTAAAAAAGGATCAAGACAGCACAAATTCTACTTATGTAGGGCTTGAGGATCGCGCAAAAAGCCTGAATGTAGATACTTTATCTGCTTTTTCCTTCATAGAGCCTGAAATTCTTAGCATTAGTGAGGACACTCTACACTCATTTCTAGATTCACATGAGGATTTAAAGCTTTATAAGCAGCATTTGTCAGAGATGACTCGAAACCGAGATCATGTATTATCTAGTGCCGAGGAGGCTATTATTGCTCAAGTAGGCGATTTAGCTGGAGCACCAGCAACGATCTTTTCCATGATCAACAACGCAGATATGAAATTTCCGTCTGTAAAGGATGAAAATGGGGAAGAAAAAGAGCTAACTCATGGTCGATATATCACTTTTATGGAGAGTGAGAAGCGTGAGGTAAGGGAAGAAGCGTTTAAAGCGATGTATTCTTCCTATAGAAAACAGAAAAATACGCTTGCTGCAACCCTTAATGCTAAAGTAAAGGGAGATATCTTCTATGCCAAGGTTAGGAAATATCCATCAGCTTTAGAGGCTGCTGTGCATAAGGATAACGTTCCAGTGGCTGTATATACCAACTTAATTGATACAATGCATGAGTATCTTCCAGTTTTCCATCGCTATGTTTCTTTACGAAAGAAGCTATTGAAGCTAGACGAGTTAAACCTATTTGATGTCTACGTTCCTTTAGTGAAGGATACGGATATCAAGTATTCGTATGAGGATGCCAAAAAGGTAGTGAAAGAATCCCTACATCCGTTAGGTGAGAACTATCTTGAGGTGGTTGAAGAAGCGTATCAAAATCGCTGGATTGATGTGTATGAAAATGAAGGAAAAAGAAGTGGAGCGTATTCAAGTGGAACGTTTGGAACTCCTCCTTACATCCTTTTAAATTATCAGGAGAATCTTGATAATGTGTACACATTAACACATGAGATGGGTCATTCTGCCCACAGCTACTACTCAAGAGCAGAGCAGCCGTTTATTTACTCAGGCTATTCTATTTTTGTGGCTGAGGTTGCATCTACGCTGAATGAAGCCCTTTTAACCGATCATTTATTAAAACAATCCGATGATCCAAAGAAAAAGCTGTATATCCTGAACCACCTACTTGATTCATTTAGAGCGACTGTATTCCGTCAAACGATGTTTGCTGAGTTTGAAATGCTTATTCACAATCTGGTGGAGCAGGGTCAGGCACTTACGGCAGAAACCTTATCCAAGCTGTACTATGATTTGAATGTGAAGTATTTTGGACCAGATATGGTCGTTGATCAGGATATTGAACTAGAATGGTCTAGAATCCCTCATTTTTATTATAATTTCTACGTGTATAAGTATGCGACTGGCTTTGCAGCCGCTACAGCGTTAAGCAAACAAATCCTTGAGGAAGGGCAGCCTGCTGTTGACAGATTTCTGTCCTTCTTGAAGAGTGGAAGCTCTGATTATCCAATTGAGGTTTTGAAAAAGGCTGGAGTAGATATGACTTCACCTGAACCGATCCGTCAAGCATTAGAGGTATTTGAAGATACACTTAACCAATTTGAGGAGCTTGCTGAGCAGCATCTTAAATAGGAAAGTATCCCTTTAAATGGTCAGTAACACGTAGAATAGGCGAACGAAGTCCAGCTATTGAGTGTCACTGATCTATATGGGTAGCCATACACTAACCATGAAAAAGCAATCAAGAACAGGAGAGATTCATGAGCTCTTATGATGTCGTTGTTATTGGTACCATTTTTGTTGATATAAAAGGCTTTCCGCAACTTAGCTATGACCCTCGTGGACGCAATATAGGGAATGTTCATTTTTACCATGGTGGCGTTGGGCGAAACATAGTGGAAACGATGGCTCAGCTTGAGGTTAAAACAGCCTTTGCTTCTACAGTAGATTCTAGTGCTTTAGGTCAAGAGGTAATGGAAAGGCTGAAAGCAAAAGACATTGAGACATCCTTTGTTCAAGAGGTAGAGCAAGGGATGGGGATGTGGCTGGCTATATTAAATGAGCAGGGGGATCTAGCTGGTTCTATTTCCCAAATGCCTTCCCATGACAATATGGAGGAAGCTATTCTAAGTAAGGTTGACGAATTTGTAGCGGCCAGTTCTGCTGTTGCGTTAGAAATTGATCTAACCGAAAGGATTGCAGAGGCTGTGGTTGAAAAGGCGCTGCAAATGGAGCGCCCGATCTATGCTCTTCCAGGAAATCTAGCTGTAATCCTTAAAAGGAAGGATTTATTCCAGCATGTGCAGTGCTTCATCTGTAATGATGTCGAAGCCACTAAAATCACGGGAATATCTCTAGGCTCTGATATACAGGTGAGAGCGGCAGCAGAGGCTTTACTGGCTCTAGGTATGAAACAGGTTGTTGTCACTTTGGGTGAAAAAGGCTGCTTCTATGCAGATGCTACAACGAAGGATCAGGGCTTTGTTGCTCCCATTCCAACGGATGTCGTTGATACTACAGGGGCAGGGGATTCCTTCTTTGCTGGGACTGTAGCCGCCCTTAGTAAAGGGCAATCCTTAGAGGATGCTGTGCTTCAAGGTACAAGAGTGGCTGCTGCGACCATTTCTTCTACTGAGAGCACCTGTCAGAATTTGCAGGAGAAATTACAAGAGTATTGAGCTACTAAATATTGGAAAAAGATCCCCAATGTTCCCTAGTTTAAAGGAATGTTGGGGATCTTATTTATCTTGGTTCGTAATAATTTCCTGTTTTTCTTACTCCTAATGAGAGATCAACCTGATCAGAAGAAAATTCAGACCAAAATGGTGGAAGAATTAACTCAAATTCATAATCTTCGAGTTGAATATCTTGTTCTTCTATTTCAATGTTTCCATGTTCATCTATAACCGGAGAAAACCTAAAATAGAGAGATTCTGGTCCCTCCCAAGAGTCATAGGAAGCAGTATAAATAATATCGTTCAGTTCATTTTTGCTTGGACTCCCTACTAAGCGAAAACTGTTACCGAACCTTGATTTAATGGAAAAGTTCGAAGGAGGTTTCTGAACCTCCTCTTGTTTGGCACTAACAGAAATATTAGGGACTCTGTTAGTAGAATTCTCAATGTAATTAGCTTCAATAGTCCATCCATGAAAGCTAATTAAAGGACCAGGCTCAAGCTTAGCTAGAGGTATTTTTGCTTCGAAATCATAGTGGAAATTGGATGTGAATGTCTTAATTGTAATGTTATCTGTATTCTCAAATGAGAGTCTGTCATTTGTAACAAATAACATTTTTCCTTTATCAGGAGAATAGATCGATTCAGCTCTATACGTCTCATCTCCAGTAGACCAATCAAAATATGCATGGCTAACGATTTCATGCTCCGTCGTTTGCTGAAAAGCAGCTTCAAAAAGAATAAAGTCGTCATAGCGAAGCAATTTTTCAAAGCGAACTCTATATCCAGGGCTTAAACTGAGGGTTCTGCCACTTAATTGAAATTCCTCACCTAATGAGCGCTTTAATGGAACAACTAGTGGTGATGATGTTGATAAATCAAATGTGGATCGAAATTCTAAATAGATATCCATTTCTTCTTGAAGCGGTGCAGTTAATTGGGCATCTACTCTAAAATTATTCGTTTCAAGAAAAAAATAGATATTTTCTCCGTCTCTGATTAAATAGGTCGTTTGGAAGGAAGATCCGCTTGTCATAAAGCTTTCTCCTGGACCTTGTGTAAGGACAATATGTAAGGGTGAGTAGTTCATATAACTAATAGTATCTTGAGAATGAAAATGCTGATTTATAAACTTTTGATCAAAATCAGGAACGCTCCCCGTAAGATATAAGGATTTTTCTCTACCATGGTTTGCTATCCATACCCCTTCAGTTTTAAAGGTTACAGTATCTTGTTCAACGTTATCTTCTGAATAGGGTATGAGGTCTCGGAGTGGAACTTTAAAATCAAAATCAAGAGCCAAATAGCTAGGATTTTCTCCAACTGTATTTAAGGAATCGTTTATCTGAATTAAAGCTTCAGGAATTGCCTTTGTATCCCCAATATTTTCATCCTCTTGATGAAAAGCCTCCCATTTTTGAACTTCACTTTGAGTGAGAGCAGTGGGTAACGACATACTTTGATAAGGGTTCCAAGTTTCCAGCAAGTCCTGATATGGATGGTGAATAGAAGCTTCAGGAGCAACAGTAAACTGAAATAATGAGTGATTATCATTTGTTTTGGTTAATTCAATAACGAGAAACACACCAACGATACATCCCAATAGTATATACAGAGTAGCTTTTTTGGAGATTCTCACCATAGCACCTCCCTCTATGAATATTCTCAATTATCTCGGTTCATAGTAAACCCCTGTAGGCTCTACTCTAAATGTTTCATTGACTTCATATGAATAAATTTGCGTAAAGAAGCTGGGTAGAATAAGATCGAATTCATAGTTGGAAATGTCAATATTCTCTACATCGCTATCGTGGAGCCATTGATCATCTTGAATGGAGTGAGCGTATTGGAAATTAAGTGTACGAGTACTCTCGGAAATGTTGAAATCAGAAAATGCTCCATAAAACACCACTTTAGAGCCCTCAACTTCCTTTGATTTTCCTTCTAGAAGGAAATAACCGTTATGAGAATGCTCAATAGTATAGGAAGTAGGTAAAGAATCAAGCTCCTTTTTCTCAGATCGAATACGAATAGTAGGGAGATCTCCGTGTTCTCCTTCAATAAACTCATCTACATAAAAAATCCAATGGAGGTAGCTGGCAAGCTCTCCTTCTTCAAGCTTTTCTAATGGTACCCTAACCTCTATATCATGTAACAAGTGAGAACTATAACTGTTAATTATCAATTCTTCTAGATTTTCGTATACCATACTTTGGTTCACTTCTGTAACAAAAAATAATTTTGTTAAATCTTCACCTTGAGAAGTTATTAAATCGGCTCTATAATTTTGGTCTTCAAGGGACCAATTAAACTCGGCAAAACTCAAGATTTCTTGCTCGATGCTCTGATGTGAGGTAGCCTCAAAGAGAATAAAATCTTTATAAACGATCATTTTTTCAAAACGAATACGATGCCAAGGACTTATACTCAAAGTGCGTCCATTCATACGATATTCCTCTCCTAATGTAAGCTCAAATGGAATAGCTACTGGATCAGATTGCTTATTTGAACCGTAGGAGGTTTTCAGGGCTATAGCTATATCCGAATCTGTTGGAAGAAGGGCCGCTGTAAAGCGTCCTCTTAAAGGCAAGTAACTGGCTTCAAGTAGAAAATATATCGCTTCTTCATCCTTCACTAAGTAGGATTCACTAAAGCTAGTATCGATAGAATATTCTTGGCTACTCTTACCATAGGAAACGCTAAGGTCAAGGAGTGCAGAGTGACTAATATGTACAATATTCTCAGCTCCGAAAATTTGATCGGCTAGCTCCGTATCTATTTCAGGAATAATCCCGTGTAAATGAAGGGTTGGTGAATGACTATCCATATCTGTAAGCCAAAATCCTTCTGTATGAAACATAACGTCTATTTGCATGCTGTATCCCCGTGAGTTTGGTATAAGGTCGTAAACGGGAACTGGAAACTCAAAATCTAGAGGAAAGTACCTCCCTCCTTCATTTATCCTGCTAATGGAGCTAGTAATTTGAGTGAAAGCCTCCGGTACAGACTTATGCTCTTTCTGTAAATCATTTTGTGAGTTAAATTGTTCTTCCTCCCATTCTGCAACTTGCTGTGGGGACATAGCAGTGGGATAGCTAAGGTGTTCGGGTATGCCAAAGGATATATTTTGATAAGAGCTTTCAATAGTAGCAGCTGGAGTAGCTGTAAGCTGATAGTATGAATTACTCTCTTTATTTGTTGTTAATTCACTAATAACAAGTACGCCTATGACCAAAATAACTATTAATATAAGTGTTGTTTTCTTTGACAATCTCATCTAAGATTCCTCCATTGGTTGTAATATGTCTATGTAATACGTGTACTGCTTTCCCTTTGTAACCTAGTAATAATGATTGCCTACCTTGGCTCGAAGTATCTCCCCGATTTATTTAAATTAAGGGAATAGTCGATTTCCTCTGAAGAGATTTCTGTGTAAAATTCAGGTAAAACAAGGTGGAACTCATACTCTGTGAAATCAATGTTTGCTTCCGCAAAATTGTTTATTCGTTTTCCATCCTTTTCTGCATGTGAATATGTAAAATCTAAGGTGTATCGCTTTTCAGGAGTATTCCTGTAATCATAGCCTCCACTGTATACTATCCGGAGACCTTCTTCGTATGTCGACTTTCCCTCTAGACGAAAGAAATCTGTGTGAGAGTGATGAATCGTAAAGGAGGAAGTCAGAGCAACAAATTCTCGTTTCTCGCTCCTAAGTATAATTTTAGGGGGGGCAGTACTTGTACTAGATTCAATTCCATCAGTATGGAATGACCACCCAAGAAAGCTCGCTAAATGACCTTCCTCTATTTGTGCTATCGGGAGCTTAATTTCAAAATCATACATTAAATGCGCATCAAAGCTATGAATTGTTAGATCCTCAACTGAGTCCAACAAGTGTACGCCTTCTGTTATAAACATTAGTTTTGCTGGATCTAGTGGATATAGTGAATTCGCTAAATACTGCTCTTTGCCATCTGACCAAATAAATCTAGCAGATATTAAGATTTCATGCTCTATACTTTGTTGAGGGGTAGCTTCAAAAAGAATAAACTGATCGTATTGAATAATACGATCCAAGCTAAGCTGATGTCTTGGACTCATAGTGAGAGCTCGACCAGAATGAAGATACTCTTCACCAAGGGTCTGATCCAAGGGAACAGAAATGGCATCAGAAAGATCCAGAGATCCAAAATCTGAACGGAAAGATAAATAGCTGTTAGAGCCTGCTGGAAGCATGACTGACAGGTATTCATCCTTTAAAGGAAAATGTAAGGTCTCTAACAAAAAATGAATAGACTCATTCTCCTTAACTAAATATGTATTTTTAAAATTGTGTTGTCTCTGAAACTCTGGAGTATCAAGATCGCTTGATAAAACAATAGATAATGGAGAGAAATTTGAAGCAAAGTTTACTTCCTTATCTGGAAATAGTAATTTGACAGGCTCATTGACAAGTGTATCAGGGATAGAACCATGTAAATGTAGCGCTTTTTCTCCATTTATATCGGTTAGCCACACTCCCTCAGCCTGGAACGTGACGATACTATTAGGAATATGCTGTTCGGGAAGTAGCTGAAAAAGAGGAACTTGAAATTCAAAATCAAGCTCATGGTAGCTTCCAGTTTCACTTACTGTTTGCAACGAATCATTTAAACGAATGAATAGGCTAGGAACTTCTTTTCTAGAATGTAGTTCTTTTTCCCTTGTCCTCTTTTGACTGGTTATCCAGTCCGTTGCTTGTTGCTCGGAAATAGAAGTCGGAAAGGCAAGACTATTAAAGTGATCTGCCTGATTTAGCATTTCTTCATATGTATGTTCAATAGAAGCCTCTGAAGTAATCTGAAGCTGATAAAATGAATTGCTATCTTTAGTCCCTGTCATTTCATTGAATAGTAACAATAGACCAATTAAGCTAAGCACAATAATAACTGTGGTTTTTCGTGATTTCATAAAAGCACCTTCCCAAGTTATAGGAGCTATTAAATGGCTCTATCATTTTTTATATAAAAGCATGAAGAAATAAGTAGTTCTGACAAAATTCAACACCTGTCATTATATCATAATAAAAGTTTTCATCGAACCCTTCTATCAAAAAAAGCACCTACAAGGTGCTTGTATGATCTATCAAAGCTGGGTGTTCATATTGTTAGCCACGCTATTCAGCTGTTCAGCATGTTTGAGCAATCATTATATTTTAGCTGGTTAGCGGTTAGCTATTCAGGAGTATTCATCATATGGTAAGCCGTAGTGGTGAATCTAGAAAGCATCTCGTCCTTTACCTGTTTATCAAGCTCCATCTGGTCTAAGGTTTCATGCATGCAGGCTAGCCATGCTTTGGCCCTAGTAGGTGTAATTTCAAAGGGAAGATGTCTAGCACGTAACATAGGATGACCATACTCTTGGCTATACAATGGGGGCCCGCCAAAAAACTGGGATAGAAATTTATACTGTTTTTCTGCGGTCAGCGTTAGATCATCAGGAAAAATAGGGGCAAGATCTGGATGCTTGGCTACTTTATCATAGAAAAGGGTGACAAGCTTCTGAAGAGTAGCTTCTCCTCCCATTCTTATATATAATGTATTTTCGGGTGTATTCATCATAAAGCTCCTTTCATTAAACATATGAATCCCCACATTTTTTTGCTAAAATAACGGTAGGAGGGATACATTATGAGTAACTTACATTTTATCATAGAAAAGCTAGAAGAGAAGAATAACATGCTGTGCTTATGCTATTTCAAGCCAGATGTTTACAATAGCCTCCAAGAGGTAGAAGAGTGGCAGCCGGAAAAAAGACTGCTTATGGATTCAGACAAGAAGCAGCTTGTTTATATTATAGATACACCTTCGGGATGGGAGTACATTCGCTTTCCTATAGAACTGTGGAAAACGGTTGATCAGGCGCTAGTGAAGGAGCAGGATTTTCTTCTCGTGACGTCAGTGACCGAAAGCGGAGAAGCCCATAAATCCTTTATCCTTAAGGATTTTCGCAAAGAGGCTGTGGATCTTATCTTGAACATGAGAAACAATGCAAACTACGGCGAGGACATGTCTGAGCTTGTAGAGGAGCATTTCGAACAGGTGCTGAACAATCATACATAACGGGGGAGTAAGGGATGAATGATAATCAGTTTAATGCTGAATTTAATGCAGAGCTTATCCCCTTTAAGCAGGCCGTAGAGGAATTGAAAATAAAGTTTAAAGGGATTAAGCAGGAATATGTGAGTATGGGCATCCATTCACCCATTGAATTTGTGATGGGAAGAGTAAAGCCTGTTCCAAGTATTTTGCAGAAGGCGGCACGGAAGAATATTGATAACTCTGAGATTTTTACCCGAATGAAGGATATAGCAGGGATTCGAATTATCTGTCCCTTTGTGGATGATATATATGCGGTTGTCCAGCTCATCAAACAGCGTAATGATATGCGTGTATTAGGCGAAAAGGATTACGTACATAGTCAGAAGCATAGCGGTTATCGGAGCTATCATTATGTTATTGAATACCCAATTCAAAGTGTTTCGGGTCCTAGAAATCTGCTTGTTGAAATTCAGATCAGAACGCTAAGTATGAATTTTTGGGCTACGATTGAGCATTCCTTAAATTATAAATATGGTGGAGAGATTCCTATGCCGATTCAGAAACGATTACAGCGCTCGGCAGAGGCAGCGTTCCTGCTTGATGAGGAGATGTCTAAAATCAAGGATGAGATACAGGAAGCTCAAAAGATATTCTCCAAAAAGGCTAGAGAAAATAACGGGAAACAAAAATAGGAAACAAAATAGGTGGCGCTTATGAAATTTGCTGTAATATCTCGTGGAGATGAATTATCAAACCAATTGAAAAATGAAATGGATCAACGTTTAGCTCAAGTAAATTTAACACAGGATGAACACAATCCGGATATTGTCATTACTGTAGGAGGGGATGGAACGCTACTTGAGGCGTTTCATCGCTATGTTCATCGCTTAGAGCAAACCTCATTTGTTGGGATTCATACTGGGCACTTGGGCTTTTATGCTGACTGGCAGCCGCATGAAATCGATATGCTTATTCGTTTGATTGGGGCTTCAGCAGGAGAGCAAAAGGATGGGTCCTGTTTATCTGGCCAGTCAGTCTATTATCCATTGTTAGAGGTGATTATCCACCACACGGATGAGAAGGAAGAGCGTTTTTTAGCGTTGAATGAATGTACAGTGAAAACGTCTGAGGGCTCTTTAGTAATGGATATTGAAGTGAATGATGAGCATTTTGAGACCTTCCGAGGGGATGGCTTATGTATTTCAACACCTTCAGGAAGTACTGCGTATAACAAAAGTTTAGGTGGAGCAATTGTACATCCTGCTCTGCCGGCAATTCAGTTGGCTGAAATGGCATCTATTAATAACCGCGTTTATCGTACGATTGGCTCACCGTTAATTTTTCCTGAGCACCATAGATGTACGTTAAAGCCCATTAATGAACGATCTTATCAAATCACATTAGATCATCTATCATTTTTGGAGCAAAATGTAGATAAAATAGTGTTTCGTGTAGCTCCAGAAAAGGTATGCTTCGCTCGCTATCAGCGTTTTCCTTTTTGGAAACGGGTGAAGGAGTCCTTTATATCAGAGAACAGAGGATAGTATGGATAAGAATATAAAGGAATCTAATAATCAAAATAACCACAAGCTCACTTTCACTGTAAAGCAGGGGCAGGAAGGATTGCTGAGAGAGTTTTTATTAGAACATCAGCAGCTTTCTAGAAAGAGCTTGAGTCAGATCAAGCACAAAGGGGACTTGAAGCTGAACGGGCAAAGTGTTACCGTCCGGGCAGTTGTTAAGGAAGGGGATCAAGTGGAGGTCATTTATCCTGTTGAGCAAGGGAGTGCTTACCTACATCCAGAGCCTATCCCCCTTGAAATTTTGTTTGAGGACGAATATATCATGCTCATTAATAAGCCTCCCGGAATGTGTGTACATCCTACTTTTTCAAATCTAAGTGGGACATTAGCTAACGGAGTGCTTTATTATTGGCAGCAGAAGGGACTACAGCAAACGTTTCATCCTGTTAATCGGATTGATAAGGATACATCAGGTATTGTCCTTATTGCTCAAAATAAATACAGTCATCAGCAGCTATCAATTGAGCAAAAGAAGGGAGCCCTGAAAAGGAAGTACTACGCATGTGTCCACGGAATAATTAAGCAGGAAAAAGGCACAATTGATACACCTATCGGTCGAAGCCCCGACTCTATCATTACCCGAGAGGTTCGTGAGGATGGACAGCACGCGATAACTCATTTCAAGGTCCTTAGAAGATTTGCAGATTACACTTGGGTTGAGATCGAGCTTGAAACAGGTCGGACTCATCAGATCAGAGTTCATTTCAGCTCTATAGGTCATCCCTTGCTAGGGGATGATTTGTATGGGGGAAGAAGAGACAAGATTCAGCGGCAGGCATTACATGCCTATTATACAAGCTTCCTGCATCCAGCAAGTAAGAGTACAGTGATTTATGAAGCTCCATTGGCACAGGATATGGAAATGTTGTTACAAAAAAAGACTAGCCCTTAATGGACTAGTCTACCGGAAACCTGAGAGTTATTTTTGATTCAAAATGTTCATGCTCCTGTTGCTTAAGTGCTAAATGCTAGTATGACTGATCCAAATGAAAACGAACTTATCAGGTGCTAAATATTTAATATCTCCCTAATCTCCTGTTCAGTTATTGATGAGATGGCTTGGTCCCCTGATTGAAGGACTGTTTCTATCAATTCTTTCTTGTTTTGCTGTAGCTCATAGATTTTTTCCTCAATGGTACCATGGGTAACCAATCTGATAACCTGCACAACATTTTTTTGACCCATACGGTGAGCTCTTCCTGCAGCTTGCTCCTCAACTGCTGGATTCCACCACAGGTCATACAGGATCACGGTATCTGCCCCTGTCAAGTTGAGTCCTGTATTCCCTGCCTTTAGAGAAATAAGAAAAATATCAGCATCCCCTTGATTAAAGCTGTCAACCAGCTTAACTCGCTCTTTTGGTGCGGTTTGACCATCCAAATAGAAAAATTTCATACCGGAGTGTGCTAATTGTTCTTTAATAATTGTGAGCATACTCGTGAATTGTGAAAAAACTAACATGCGTTTCCCATTTTCTACTGCATTTTGTACAATCTCCATTAACTGCTGTAGCTTTCCTGAATCACCCTTAAAATCTTCTATAAACAGTGAAGGATGGCAGCACAATTGACGGAGTCTCGTCAAGCCAGCCAAGATTTTCATGCGGCTTTTCTGAAAGCCTTCCCCTTGAAGTGCCTCCTGTGATTCCTTGCGGATTCTATCCAAATAAGTTATATACAATTTTTTTTGTTGATCCGTTAGCTCGGAATAGGTAACTGTTTCAATTTTATCAGGCAATTCCTTTAAGACATCCTTCTTTACTCTGCGTAATAAAAATGGGCGAATCATCCTTGATACCTTTTCAGACTCAAGTTGACGAAAATCCTTCTGATTAGGAAAGAAGTCCGGCATGATTGTTTGAAAAATGGACCACAGCTCATCAATTGAATTTTCTATCGGTGTCCCGCTAAGTGCAAAGCGAGTCTCTGATGTAATCTCTCTGACTACCTTGGCTGTTTTTGTTGTATGATTTTTTATTGTTTGCGCTTCATCTATGATCAGTGTGCTGAATCCCTGCTCTTTATAGTAATCTATATCCTGTCTTAATGTTGGATACGAAGTTATCCAAACATCTGGAACGACATTATTTTGCAATCGTTCCACTCGTTCCTGCGGCTTGCCAATCATCACCTGCGTCGTTAATGATGGTGCAAACTTTTGGAATTCATTTTTCCAGTTATACACTAGCGATGCAGGAGCAACAATTAAAGCTGGCTTAGTATCCTTGTGCTCACTTTTTTCAGATAATATAAAGGCAATACTTTGCAAGGTTTTCCCTAGCCCCATATCGTCTGCCAGGATGCCTCCAAGTCGATACTGTTTTAGCACCTTAAACCATTGGAAGCCATGGATCTGATAATCTCTAAGCTCCGCCTGAAGTATTTCAGGAATGTTGAATTCCAACTCCTCAGGGTTTTTCAAACGACTTATCAGCTGACGAAACTTCTTTCCATATTTTGTATTTCTTTTTTCTCTATCAATCAGTTCATCAAGCTGCATTCCTCTATGTACTGGAAGCTGAATGGTTTCCTGATGCAGCTGTGATGGTTTGATCTTTAAGTCTTGAAACATGCCTTGAATGGTATGAAACTCTTCAGATCCCAACGCTACAAATGCGCCATTTGGAAGTCGATAGTATTTCTTCTTTTCAACTATAGATAGCAATATTTGTCTGATATCTTCCTGCTCAATCCCTTCCATTTCAAAGCTTACCTCAAGCCAGTTGCCCGTTGAGTCAATATCAACTTTTGTAGTAGGTGTGCTCCAATTTGGTAAAATCAATTGTTTTACGGCACTCGTCAAGTGTATTTCCACTTTGTCTTCTAGCTGTGGAAGGAAAACATATAAAAACTCAAAAATCTTTTCTTCTCCTTCCAGGTATAAAACTTTCCCATTATATCTTAATGATGTAGCTTCGATCACATGCATGACAGCCTGTTCCTGCTCTGAGTCCCTCATCAAAATCGGACCGTCTTTACCGAGAACGGGGTCAAATGGATCCAGCTTATTTTCACCATAATAAAAGGCCAAGGTTACGTGGAGAAGATGATCAATACGATCAATATAAAGTCTTGCTTGAAGAGGAAATTTGGCGACATTGTTTGATACGTTTTCAGCAATCTCCAATTTACCAATCTTTGCAATCCTCGGTACGACTTGAGAGATAAACGGTTCAATTTGGATCATATCAATGGGCATCAAGGGGTTGCTTGACTGATTGACTATTTTCTTCAGTTCCTTTATGAGCAGATGCTGTTCATCAGATACCTTGTAAAAGCGATTCTCTGTGATAATATACCCATATAAATCCAAGTATTTAAGAGCATGTAGCTCTGTTAAATCTAGTTGATAATTATCAGCTTTTCCCTTTTCTAAGCGAAGTGTAAAAGGGAGATCTGTTTGATAAATGTTAATATGTGTATAGGCTTGTCCATCCATCTCAAAGTGAATCGTTCTGTCCTTAAACCTTGCAAGTAGAGTATCGGTAACCATCGGAGGAATAAAAAGAATTCGCTCAGCTGTTGAACCGTAGCCTCGATTAAACCTATCTTGGAGTTCCTGGTAGACCTCCTCGTATTTAACCGCATCTAGCAAAAGATTAATAATCTCTTGGTCCTCCTCCGTAAACTGCTGTTCCGTCGGATCATAGGTGAAGCTTTTGGTAAAAGCGTACTGTGCTTGTAATCTGATGGCATCAAGGAATTCTTTTATTTTCTTCACAACATAGGTGCGTTTTTCCCCTACCTTCATTTCCAAAGTAATAATTTGCTTTGAAGTGTAGTATGGCTTATTGATCTGGACGATCCATTCCACCATTAATGGGGTCCTGGTGCTCTCATTCTTCTGATTAGCCCCCCGTAGCGGAAAACTAGAAAAGGCTTGAATAAATTGATTAGTCAATTGCTTGGCATGGATGGCTTGTCTTTCCTCCTTCTGTCTTTCTAGCTCCTGCTGTCTCAACAGCCAAAGATCCTGCTTACTTTGCTTCCAACTAAATAGGTCTTGGTTATTTTGAGATGCATGAGATAACTGAGTTTTTTTCTGAGTACTTTGATAAATGTGGATCAGGACAGCGGCAATATGTTTACAATCATTATAGTATTGATCATAGGCAGGGCAATTGCACTCTGAAGATACGCCAAAGTCATCCGCTTCAATCGTTACAGTATATGATTTTGATCCTTTTACTTTCGCAGTCCATATATTTCTTACTGAATCATGAGCTATATCTCTGACACGGCCTTCATCGTAGTAGCCGAGCCCGCGTTTGTAGATTGTACTAGTAAACATTTCTTTTATTTCTGCTAATGTTAAGTACACAAGATTACCTCCATGTAAATCTAAAGAAAATGAGTAAATGTCGATATTCTAATTCTATCATAATGTTTTCTGAATGCCTTGCTAAGTATTTTTCATCCCCAGTATAGCGCCACCACCTGTTCGGTTTAATGAGGAGGAGCTGGAATGAGTAAAGGCGACCGTAAGGCCGCCAAGGAAATTTCAGTATGAAGAAATATCATTTGAACTAGCTTTCTTCTCAGCTACCAAAATGGCTTCCTTTTCATCCTCCATAAAGTCTGTTGTCCAAAAGGTTGCATTTTTGATTCCAAGCTTTTCTGGGTTAAAAATAGGATCTAAACCTGCTCTCTTCTGTTGCTCATAGTCACGTAGCGCTTTAAGGGCGGGTTTCATCAGCAAGAGGATGGCGATTAGGTTTAACCAAGCCATGCTGCCAACTCCAATATCACCAAGAGCCCAAGCTAGGTCAGCTTCCCGAATACAGCCATATAGTACCGCTGCTAAAATTCCTATCTTTAACACAAACTCTAACCATTTCTTACGTTTCTTTGACATAATATAGGCTAAATTAGTTTCAGCCATATAGTAATAGGCCATGATTGTAGTGAATGCAAAAAAGAGTAGAGCTATAGCTACAAATGGAGCGCCGAATCCAGGTAAAGCTGATTCAACGGCTTGCTGAGTGTAGGCAGGTCCAGCCTCCACTGCACCAGCGTTCATTACAAGCGCTTCTTGCCCATCGGGTGTCACATTATACATGCCTGTTATTAAAATCATAAAAGCGGTAGCGGAACAGATAAAAAGTGTATCTATATATACCGAAAAGGATTGAACCAGTCCTTGTTTAACTGGATGTGTGACCCTAGCAGCTGCAGAGGCGTGAGGAGCAGTTCCTTGTCCCGCCTCATTGGAATAGATTCCTCTTCTCACTCCCCAAGCAATAGCGGACCCTAGGATTCCCCCAAAGGTTGCATCGACTCCAAAAGCACTGTTAATGATAAGCATAAAAACCTCCGGTATCTGGGCGTAATTAATGCCAACAATAACAAGAGCAATGAGGATATAAGCAACGGCCATAAAAGGCACGACAACCATAGCAGTGTTTGCAATCCGTTTTATTCCACCAAGGATAATGATTCCAAGAATGAAAATAAGGATAAGTCCAGTCCATAGCGGTGTGATATTAAACGCTTCCTCCATGCTTGAGCCAATACTGTTTGCCTGTACACCAGGAAGGAGTAGGCCCGTTGCGATAACTGTCACAATGGCGAATAAAATGGCGTACCATTTTATATTTAAGCCTTTTTCAATGTAAAAGGCTGGTCCCCCACGATACTGCCCATCTAATTTAGTCTTATATATTTGAGATAAGGTAGATTCGACAAAAGCAGATCCTGCTCCTAAAAAAGCGATAATCCACATCCAGAACACAGCCCCTGGTCCACCATAAGCAATCGCCGTAGCTACCCCTGCGATATTACCTGTTCCTACTCTCCCGGACAGAGCTAGAGATAAAGCCTGAAAGGAAGAGATCCCTTCCTTTGAGCTCTTCCCGGCAAACATGAGCTTTACCATTTCCTTTAAATGTCTGACCTGAGAAAAACGAGTTAGAATAGAAAATAAAAGCCCAGCTCCTAGACATAAAATAATTAAAGCGTTACTCCAAATAATACCGTCTAACCATGCCACGCTACTATCAAGCCATTCGAACAACCATGCCACACTACTTTCAAGCCATTCTAATATTCCTGTCATAAATGCCCTCCATTTCAAAATTAGTTAAATATTCATAATTATATACCAAACAGAAGTATTGAAAAACATATATTATAAATATTCGAAAAAATATATTGAATTCTGTATGTATGAGGTCCTAAAGGATAAATGATAGTTTATCTCCTCCTGAGGGAGGGAAGTTTGTTATCAAACAGTCCTAAAGGAGGAGATCTTTATTTATGTCCGCTGAAGCTATGGGAGCAAGCTTATTAATCCTAGGAGTCTTTTTACTGCTTGGTATGTGGATACGTATTGTGACGCCTCTTTTTCAACGTTTATTCCTACCTACTTCTATTATTACTGGCTTATTACTACTATTACTTGGACCAGAGGTATTCGGAAGAATTATACAAGCTATGGGAGGGGAAGGGAGCCGCTTAGCAGAAGGTCTATTTCCTGAATTTATGCTAGATACGTGGGAATTGCTTCCTGAGCTGCTTATCAGTGTGATTTTTACTTGTTTGTTTTTAGGCAAAAAAATACCTAGTCCTAAAAAAATGTGGTCTATCGCTGGACCGCAGATTACATTTGGACAAATGATGGCGTGGGGACAGTATACGTTAGGGATCCTGTTAGCGTTACTAGTTTTAGGGCCATTTTTTGGCTTGCCCCCTGTTGCGGGAGCATTAATTGAGATTTCATTTGAAGGAGGACACGGAACGGCAGCAGGTCTGGCAAATACGTTTGAACAGGTAGATTTTGCCGAGGGTGCTGATATGGCTCTTGGATTAGCGACGGTAAGTATGATTAGTGGAGTTATTATTTGCATCGCTATTATTAATTGGGGAGTGCGAAAGAATAAAGCGGAGCATTTACGTAGTCCAAGTGAGCTGACAAAAACAGAATTAAGAGGGATTATCCCTGAAGACGAAAGAGAGTCAGCAGGTAAAATTGTCACTCGGGGTGAAGCGATTGAAACCCTCACTATCCATTTCGGGGCGATAGGAGTGTCAATTTTAGGTGGATTTTTATTGCTTGAGGGGCTGGTCTTATTAGAAAATTGGCTTTTTGGATCGGATTTTATGACCTATGTTCCGTTGTTTACCTTCGCTATGTTAGCAAGTGTTGCTCTACAAGTTCTCTTAAATAAATTTGATAAAAATCACTTTATTGACCGTAACCTTATTTTACGAGTTCAAGGGTTTTCATTAGATATTTTAATTGTTAGTGCTATGGCAACCCTGTCTTTATCCGTGATTGGAGATAATATTATTCCTTTTATTCTTCTAGCGGTTGTGGGTATTGTCTGGAATGTACTTGTGTTCTTCCTGCTTGCCCCACGAATGATCCCTTCCTATTGGTTTGAAAAGGGGATGGGAGATTTAGGTCAATCGTTAGGAATGACGGCTACAGGTCTATTATTACTTAAGGTCACCGATCCAAAAGAAAAAACCCCTGCTACGGAAGGGTTTGGATACAAACAGCTGATGTTTGAGCCTATTCTTGGCGGAGGCTTATTCACTGCCTTTTCATTACCTCTTATTTTCCAGTTTGGTCCTATCCCCATTCTTATCCTTACCACCATGTTGCTATTTGGGTGGTTGTTACTAGGACTTTTATATTTCGGGAAAAAGAAGGAATAGACATCAATCTAATCTAAACTTTTCGTCAATCGAAGGCAGGGAAGAGGGTACCTTTTCAAAGGTGAATTCAGGATACCTTAGTCCAGTGAGATGTCCTCCAAAAACACAGCCAGTATCTATATTAACGGTTTTGTTGATCATACGAGGCTGCCTAACAGGGGTGTGACCATAGATAATCCAGCTATCTCCATCATACTCCTGTGCCCAATCCTTGCGAATTGGAAAGCCAGTTTCATCCTTTTCTCCTGTTACATCACCGTATAAGCAAAAGAATTTAACACCTTTATGCTGCTCTCCAATGTAGTCTTTTCGAATCCCGGCGTGTGCTACAATAAGCTGCCCATCATCTAAAGTTAGATACCAAGGAGCACTCTCATAAAGTTTGATAAAGTCCTGCTGCACCTGTTTTTTTGTGTCACGTGGAAGCTTAGATAACTCAGCCACAGTAGTTTCTAATCCATGAGTAATTTGTACATCCCTGCCAAGCAGAAAACGATACAGCTTGTTACAATGGTTCCCAGGGACATACAACGCTTTTTTAGCTCTAACATGCTTTACTACAAAATCTATCATGGCTACAGAATTAGGCCCTCTATCTGTAATATCGCCTACAAGAATAAATAGCCTTCCCTCAGGGTGGAGGTATAAAGAATCTTCTTCCACATACCCAAGCTTGTCTAATAGCTCTATACATTCAGCATAGCAGCCGTGTACATCTCCAATTATGTCGTACATAATTCCTCCAGTTTTAATCAAACATATATTCCTTTGTGCGCATCGAAACATTTAACACGATCCCTATGGCGAGCATATTGGTCATTAAAGCACTTCCTCCGTAGCTGATGAAAGGTAGCGCTAACCCTGTAATAGGCAACAAACCAATCGTCATCCCAATGTTTTGGAAAATTTGAAACACAAGAGCTCCTGCGATTCCGGCGACGAGATAAGAGCCAAAAGGATCATTACACGTTAGGGCAATCTGTACCAAACGATAAATGAGAATAAAAAATAGAGAGATAAGAATGCTTGAGCCGATAAAACCGAATTCTTCCCCAATAACGGCGAAGATAAAATCAGTGTGCACCTCTGGAATCCAGCTATGCTGGGTTGGGACGGTAATTGTTTCAAACTCCTTACCAATTAACTGCCCTGAACCGATCGAATTTAAGCTCATAATTAATTGATAGCCGAAGTTCTGAATGTTTCCTTCAGGATCCAGCCAGCCATAGATACGTTCTAACTGATGATCTCTAATAATTTTGCTAAATAAATCAAAGTTTAGGAAATACAAGAAGATCAATCCTATTATAAAAGTAATAGCACCAGCTGTTAAGGTAAAGAGAATTCTCCAAGAGATTCCTGCCACTAATAGCATAACCGCTACTATACCAATTAAAACAAGCGCTGTTCCTAAGTCAGGCTGGCGAAAGATAAAGAAGAAAGGGACGATGGAAGCAATCGCTAATTGTCCGGTTATGATTAGATCACCACGTAGACTTTTTTCATATTTCTCTTGTGCTTTTACTAGCAGATAGGCTAAGAAAATAATGAGAAATACCTTCATCACTTCAGAGGGTTGAAACGCAAAGTTACCAAAGTCGATCCAACGCTGTGCTCCCTTTCTTTCCACTCCAAAGATAGCAACATAGACCAATAACAACATGCCTACTATATAAAAAGGAATGGCAAGCTGTTTTAATTTACGATAATCAACAAGTAAAGTTCCTCCTGCGATAACGAAGCTTACAGCGTACCAAACGATCTGTTTAGTAAAGTCACTTGAGCCAGTACCAGCCGTTGCTTTATAGATAGCAATTAAGCTAAATCCTGCTAACATTAGAACTATTGTAATCAAGCCATAATCTAACTTTTGATATAACGGTTTTTCATTTTCCATAAATGTGTCATTTCCTTTACTGAGAAAAATATCTATTCGATTAATTTATCTAAAAAAGGTAATCTGCTTATCCTTAAATAGAGTATTCATTTTGCTGGGGAAATATTGCTTTCAATCAGAACAGACCTATACTAAATGATAATACAAAATAGAAGTGTAGGCTAGTCACATCTCTCGAATTAAGATATAATAAAAATCAATTAAGTTTATGACCTAGTATTAAGACTATGTATAAGTATCAACTTTTATCATTTTTATCATCATCTTAAATTTGGGGAGGGTTTTGAATGAATCAGCTTTTAGCCGGAAAATCTTTTGTTATTATGGGTGTTGCTAATAAACGAAGTATCGCGTGGGCCATTGCTAGATCTCTACATGGGGCAGGGGCCAAATTGATTTTTACCTATCAAGGAGAACGCCTTGAAAAAAACGTACAGGAGCTAGCCGACACGTTAGACCGTAATGATTCAATTCTCTTACCATGTGATGTAACAAAGGATGAGGACATTCAGTCGACCTTCAGCAAAATTAAGGATGAAGTAGGAGTTATTCATGGAATTGCTCACTGTATAGCATTCGCAAAAACAGAAGAATTAGAAGGGGAGTTTGTCACAACTTCTCGTGGTGGCTTCCAGCTAGCTCACGATATTAGTGTTTATTCCCTTGTGGCTGTAGCTAATGCAGCGCGTGAGATCATGTCAGAGGGGGGAAGTATAGTTACCTTAACCTATCTAGGTGGAGAACGAGTAGTCTCTAACTATAATGTGATGGGTGTGGCGAAAGCTGCTCTTGATGCGAGTGTCAAATATTTAGCGAATGATCTCGGCAAGGACAATATCCGTGTGAATGCCATTTCGGCTGGCCCTATTCGTACGCTTGCGGCGAAAGGAATTAAAGGCTTTAACAGTATTTTGAAAACGATCGAAGAAAAAGCGCCTCTTCGTAGAACAATTACACAGGAGGAGGTTGGTGATACGGCTTTATTCCTATGTAGTCACCTTTCTCGCGGTATCACGGGAGAAATCTTACATGTCGATGCTGGATTCAATATATTAGGTAACTAATAGGTTTCATCTTAGCTGAGTCGGGGAATATAATAGGTAAAGAAGAAGTTGATAGTTATGGAGGTGTTTGGATGGGCTATTACCCACCTTATGTTCCAGATACGTATCTGCAGACCTTTAGAACGATTCCTACTTCTCGCGTTGCCATCAAGCCGGTCGAACCTATTCCCTACAAAAGGATTGAGCCGAAAAGATGGGAGCAGCAGCTAAGACAACCAGAAGATTTAAAAAAACAAACAGGACTTGGATTAAATTTTGATCAATATATCTAGATCTTGTTGTATACTAGTAGTAGTAAAGCCTCTATGTTAAAATAGGGGCTTTTGGAATTGTAGGGAAAAAGGGAGCAGAGAAGAAATGACGATTCGAAATCGCAGTGTTGTAACGGGGTTTCCTAGAAAAAGAAAGAAAAAATGGTTTACTTTAAAACGATTCATTATCTTCTTAATAACAATTGCTGTTGCTTATATAGCCTTATTCTTAATTGTGGTTCCAGAAAGACCTAATCATTCGTATTTTTCAGGGGTCAATCATCCTATGGTTATTGCTAATCGAGGAGGATTAAGTCTGGCACCAGAAAATACACTTGTAGCTTTTGAAAGAGCTAACGCGCTGAATGTAGACGCTATTCAATTTGACGTTCGTCTGTCACAGGATGGGGAACTGGTTGTCATCCATGATGACACGGTTGATCGAACAACAAACGGTGAAGGAAAGGTGGCGGAAATGACTTTGGCTGAGCTAAAGCAGTTTGATGCCGCACATAGGTTTCCTGGAATTCGGGGAAACTATGAATACCGTGGCCACGGTGTACGGATCCCAACCGTTGATGAGGTGTTTGAAAAGCTAGGGGATATGCACTTTGTGATTGAGATGAAGGACCCTCCGGCACCTGCAGAGGGGGAGCAAGTGTATGATTTACCTGGGCTGTTATGGGAAAGCATTGAAGCTCATCAGATGCAAAAGAAAGTGATCGTTGGTGGGGAGACAAACGCATTGCTAGAGACCTTTAATACATATGCACAGGGACAGGTTGTTCTTACCGCATCTAGGCAGGAAACCACAAGGTTTAATATGCTGCATAAGTTGTTCTTAAATCGGTTGTATCGTCCAAATAGTGATGTGTTTCAAGCCTCAGTGGATACAGGTATTTTTAATATGAAGGATAGTAGAATTATTGATGGTGCACACAGACTGAATATGAAGATGCTTTATTCTGTTGTTAATGATGAAGATACCATCAGAGATCTATTGCGAAGAGGGGCAGATGGAATCATAACAGATCGACCTGACTTATTAATTCGAGTGATGAATGAAATGGGGATTAATCATGAAGAGGATTGACTTACACACACATAGTACAGCTTCAGATGGGACGAATAGCTCTCAGGACAACGTAGCTTTAGCTAAAGAAAGAGGCCTACAGGCGATTGCCATAACAGACCACGATACAGTAAGTGGGGTTGCAGAGGCGTTAGAGGCTGGAGCACGATTGGGAGTTGAAGTTGTTCCAGGGATTGAAATTAGTACTCTTTTAGATGGTCAGGATATTCATATCTTAGGTTATTTTGTGGACTATCTTAACGAAGACTTTCTTGATGAGCTCACTAAGCTCAGGCAGGTTAGAAACCAAAGAAACCAAATGATGGTGGATAGGCTAAAGGAGCTAGGAATTGAAATTACCATAGAGCAGGTGCAGAGCAAACAGACGAAGCCAGGTGGTAATGTCGGCAGACCCCACATTGCTGAAGTTCTAGTGGATTTAGGAAAAGTGAGCTCAATGGAGGAAGCCTTTGAGGTTTATTTAGGGCGAGAGGGGAAGGCGTACGTCAATCCATGGCGCATCCCCCCTAAGGAGGGAATCGAGCTTATTTTACGCTTCGGTGGTGTGCCTGTACTAGCCCATCCAGGTCTATATGATAAAGATGATGAAATAGAAGACTTTGTAGAGGCAGGGCTACAGGGTATTGAGGTCTATCATCCCGATCATTCGGAGCAAGAGGTAGAGAAGTATGAAAAACTAGTAACTAAGCACAATCTTATTGCAACGGGTGGCTCAGATTATCATGGTGTGCGCAATGGAAGTGTCTATCATGGAGAGCTTGGGTCACAGCCAGTAGGAGAAGCTGTCTTAGAGCAGCTGAAAGCTAGACGTAATAAAAAAACATCAAGTGAGTCACAGTAGCTCACTTGATGTTTTTTTTCATTTTGACGTGAACAATACCTGCTTCCTCAAATGGTTCAGATACTGTAGCATAGCCTAATTTCTGATAAAAAGCCTCTGCATGATCCTGAGCATGTAGATAGAGTGTGTGAATGCCACGCTCTAATGCTACTTTTTCAAGCTCCTGCATCATTAGCAAGCCAATTCCCTGTCCACGAAGCTCAGAAAGGACACAAATTCTTTCCACCTTAGCGTCTGTTTCTGAGATAGGACGTAATCTTCCTGCTCCAACGGGAGCTTGCTTGGAATCATAGATCACAAAATGCTCTGAATGATCCTCGTGCTCATCAATCTCTAGCTCAGCTGGAACCTGCTGTTCTTCAACAAACACTTTGTTACGAGCATAAAAGGCATCCTTTAGCTGCTGCTCTGTTTTGACGTGCTGAACCTGATAGATGGTCATACCATTCACCTGCATGTATTAGTTTTGTCTTTAATGATTTTGTTTTAAGGCAAAGGATTGATAGATGCTCCACTTTTTGTCTTCCTGTTGCTCCACAAGATGAAACTGTTGAACGGGAACCGTGTATTCCATTTTTTCTGTGCGAAGTCTAGCGTATACATCTTTAAGCTCATCATCCATCATTTTCTGCCCAATTGTAATATGTGGGACAAAGGCATAGGGTTTCTCATGCTGTAAAAGCTCGCTAGACTGGAGATTTGTATATAGGTCTAAAAGCTCCGAGCTTTCCTGCACAGCAAAGTAAATCACGTTATTGGTCGGCTGAAAATGGCTGACCTTGTTAATAAATAAATCGAACGCTGATGTTTGATCTGCTATAGTTTTTAAATGCTCCACAATAGCTCCTACTTGATTTGACTCAGCATCAAACGCTTCCTTTAACGTAAGATGTGGTGAAATCAGCTTATAATGTGGATCATATCTTTTGCGGTAAGAATTTGCTCGCTCTTGTAAGTCCTGTCCTGGAAAGATAACAATACCTAACCTCATGATAATCCCTCCTTTAATTATGTAAGTATACCAAAACAAAGGTGAATTGCCTATATGATATGTCTCTATTTTCCCCAAATATGTGTCAAAGCATGTAGGAGATCCTCTGACCAATAGGTCCATGTATGGTCCCCCTCAAACTCGCGGAAATAAACGGGAAAACCATGCTGCTCTAAGCGCTCTTTTGCTTCGTGGTTTAATCGAAGTAGATCCATGTTGCCACGTGATGTGCTGACTTCAGTTTCCTGTAAACCAATGCTTAAATAGATAGATAATAAAGCAGGTGAATGAGTATACGCTTCTATCCTTTTATCTAAGTCATCAAAAAAAGCACCAGACTGAGAAACAGCGTAATGAAACGTATGCGGGTAAGCCATCGCGATAGCTAGCGAAGCTCCACCACCAAGACTATCTCCCATAACAGCACGAGCTCCACTAATCGGCTGAGTAGCCAGCTCATGATCAATGAAGGAAACGAGCTCTTCTCCAAAGAAGCGTATGTAGGCCTGATGCCTAGAGCCTTTTGGGCTGTATCGGTCAAAGCGTTTCTTTGAATCTGAGACAGGAACGCCAACAGCAATGCAGCGTTCTATCTTCCCCTCAGCAATTAAGTGATCTAATTGAGTAGCCATTTTTCCTAATGAAAAATAATCATATCCATCCTGTAGATAGACTGTAGGATATGAATATAATGGAGAATAATGCTCAGGCAGATAGATCATCAGTGAGACATCCTCCTGCAAAAAAGAGCTGTATAGGGTACGTTCAATCATCTGTCCTTTTCTTTTTGGCATAAGCTTCATCCTTTTAAAAAAGTATGCAGTAGTCATATTTTATCACATATGCTTGTTCTTAAGCTATGATTAAACATATGTTATCAGATAGGAATTGTCCACCATCGGCTTTTTTTATACGATATGTTAAAATAGAGTATTCTCTCTTCTAACCTAGGTCATGAGCCAACAGGGACATGAAGTGTTAGGAGAGGTTCAAGGAGGGAACCATTATGCAACAAAATTCTAAGCCTGTGCACAGCAAGATTGTGCACCAAGCGGCGGTTCATAAGCTGCTTGAACGAGGTGTTGAAATTGCGGATATAGCAGAGATTGTGTATGAGATGCAAGCCCCTTATTCTCCTAATTTAGAGCTTAAGACCTGTATTGAATCAGTGGAGGCTGTTCTAGAGAAAAGAGAAATTCAGCATGCTATTTTAGTGGGCATTGAATTAGATGTTTTGGCTGAGAAAAAGCTTTTATCTGAACCTCTACAGAGTATTATAGAAACGGATGAAGGATTGTTTGGCTGTGATGAAACTCTAGCTCTTGGATCTGTGTTCGGTTATGGAAGCATTGCTGTGACTACATTCGGTCATTTGGATAAACAGAAAATTGGAGTCGTACAGAAGCTAGATACAAAGATAGGGTCACAGGTGCATACATTCCTAGATGATATTGTGTGCAGTATTGCTGCTAGTGCGTCTAGTCGATTAGCCCACAGAATAAGAGATTTAGAGGAAGCAGCTGAGGAAAGCCAGCAGAATCAGGATCAAGCTGGATAAATGCCCTTGAGTGGGGGATAAATTTATTTGCTTTGGATACACTTATATGGAATCATACGGGTTTAATCTATCATCCTACATGATCGGTAAAACATTAAGCAATGATAACGTAAAGTATAGTCTTAAGGAGCTAGGAGCATGAACTGGATTTATTGGGCTAAATTGTACGATTCTAAATTTCAAGCTAACTGTTTGCGTGTACGCATTGAACAGGACTGGTGGATTCGGGACCACGATGCGCCTACAGATGTGGAAGTGTTTCAGGTCAAAAGCGGAAAGTATGGAGTACGCTTTAGCTGGAATGTCTTGTTCAATGATTTAGATCGTATACAATAATTCCAAATGAGGTTTCCTGCGAACGTATTCTGTTTGCAGGCTTTTTTTGTACTATCATAATTTTATGGTTCCAGGAGGACTTTTTTAGGCATTTTTGTTGAAAAACGGGCATAAAGTACGGTATATTTTTAGTAATAACTTTTTGGGAGAGTGATGAGATTTTGGACAGTATACCCTATGATTCGATGATTTTGTTAGGGGCACTTCTAGTATTTTCAGGTTTTTTTTCAGCATCTGAGACAGCCATTACCGGTGTAAACAAAGCACGTTTGAAAAGTCAGGCGGATGAGAATAACGTCAAAGCTATTCGTTCCTTAGCTATGGCCAATACATTCGAACAAAGTATTTCAACAATTTTGATTGGAAGAAATATTGTAAATATTGCCATGGCAGCCATCGCTACAAAGCTAGCTATGGATTTGTTCGGAAGTACGAGCACGACACTTTTCTTTACGATCCTGCTCATAACAGGGATTGTGCTTGTTTTTGCTGAGATCATTCCTAAGTCATTAATCAAAAGGAATGCAGAAAAATACCTGCTTGCCATATCAGCCTCATTGACAGCAGTCATCAAGCTCTTTTATCCAATTACATGGCTATTTGTTAAGTTTAAGCTTGGCATTAACAAATTGTTCGGCAATACACAAAAGCAGCCTACCGTCACAGATGAAGACGTGAAGGCACTGGTGGAGATTGGGGAAGAGGAAGGGACGTTTCTCACTCAGGAAAAGGAATTACTGCATAACGCTATTGAATTTGACGATATTATCGTCAAGGATATCCTCACCCCTAGAACAGAGGTTGTTGCCGTGTCTATGGACGCGCCGATTGAGGAGGTCAAAGAGCTTTTTATCCACGAAAAATTTTCACGTTTACCTGTCTATGTGGACTCTATTGATAATGTGGTCGGGATTATTTCGTATCGAGACTTTTTCCACAAATATGTGCAAAGAAAGTCCTTTAAGCTGACAGAGATCATTCGCAAGCCTGTGTTCGTTATCTCAACAGCAAAGATTTCTAACCTATTGAAGGAGCTCCAGCTATCGAAGGTTCATCTAGCGATTGCTTTAGATGAGTACGGTGGAACGGCTGGAATTGTTTCTATGGAAGATATTGTTGAGGAAATTGTAGGTGAAATTTGGGATGAGCATGATGAGGGAGAGCTTCTGATTGAGCAGCTATCGGAGAATAAGGTACGTCTAGACGGGAGAATGTCCTTGGAGGATTTTGCTGAGTTCGTGAGCTTTGAGCTACCGGAGACGGCTACACATACGTTGAGTGGCTGGATTACGAATACCTTAGGCTACCTGCCTGTCAAAGGTGAAAGGCTAGATCACGAGCATCTCAGCTTTTATATAGAAGAAATCGGAAAGCGTCGTATTGAGAAAGTGATTGTTGAAATCAAAGAGCAGGCTGTTCAATCAGCTTGAAAGAGTAAGCGAAATTCTCACCATATATAAAATGAGCCAGCCCTAGGGCTGGCTTTTTTTTGTATGATGCGTGCCCAGCAAGCCGTTAATTGCTAGTCGGTGCAAGTCCGATCTAAGTAAGAACCAAGTCGCTTAGTAGCTGACAGGCAACTGGTGGAGTAATCCTAAGGTTGAAGCCCTGTGACAAAGTAATCCCGTTAGGGATGCGAGCAACCTAGCAGGTTGTAACATAAAGTGAATCCTGCCGCCTCGTCAAAAGAAACCTCGTTAGAGGACAAAGGGAAGCTGAGTCTAGATCATTTAGGCGAAAGCCATGGAAGGTGTGAAGATCTTGGAAAGGCAGCACCGAAGAATCCCTCGGGGTAAGGGGAACGACATGCTAGGAAAGTAGGTAACGGAACTGGGGAGACCCTCCTTTGCACTTCCCGTACGGGAAGTAGAACAGACCTATATAAGCCAAAGGTGAAAGTAGGAATGGCAAAGAGGGAGTCGGAGGGGGTCATAGTACTGATGAAGCTAGAGACAACACAACTCTAATGAGGGAAGGACCCCTACTTTGTTCACAAGTTGGAAGGAGGTAAGAGTGAGTGAATGCAAGTAAACTTGCTAACTACACCAACGTAAAAGCTCGAGAACTTTGGACAACTTTATATCTTTGTGCCAAGGAAAATCCTACACGTAGATTTCATGCCCTCTATGATAAGGTCTACCGACCTGACATATTGGCAGAAGCATGGAGAAGAGTAAAAGCCAACAAAGGCAGTGGTGGGATAGATAGACAAACCATTGAGGAGATTATTCACCAGTATGGAGAAAGTAAATTCCTTAATGAGGTTTATCTAGAAGTAAAGCATAAATCCTATCACCCTCAACCTGTCCTTCGCACCTTCATCCCGAAAGGGGATGGGAAAGTCCGTCCTTTAGGAATTCCAACCATCAAAGACAGAGTGGTGCAGATGGCGACCAAGATGGTCATTGAACCGATCTTCGAAGCGGATTTTAAGGACTGCTCATTTGGATTTAGACCGAAAAAGAACGCTCACCAAGCGATGGCTAAGATTCGAAAAGCGAGTAAGAAAGCTTACTGGGTGGTCGATCTTGACATCCAAGGGTACTTTGACTCGATCAACCACGAGAAACTCATGAAACTGGTTGAGATACGAATCAATGATAAACGTATCCTAAAGTTGATTAGGAAGTGGTTAGAGGCTGGAGTCATGGAAGATGATCAGTTCCATGAAACCGAAGTAGGAAGCCCGCAAGGGGGAGTCATTTCTCCCCTTCTATCGAACATCTACCTCAATTACTTGGATACCGTTTGGATGAAGCAGTTCACTCATCTTGGTGAACTTGTTCGCTATGCAGATGATCTTGTCATCATCTGCAAAAGCAAGCAACAAGCTTTGGAGAGTATTCAAGTGATCAAATCCATTATGAGTAAATTAGACCTTACGATAAGCAAGGAGAAATCCAAACTGGTCAATATCTGGGACGACAAGGAAGGCTTTGACTTTCT